>NZ_JASKYR010000155.1:0-12282 GCF_041028215.1 Streptomyces flavofungini | reverse complement strand
GCCCCCGGCCAGACAATGTGACGCGCGCCTCGTCAAACCCTCTCTTGGCCACATAGTTACCGGCAAGTAGGGTGGACGGAGGAAGCGCGCCGCAGGCGTGGCGCAACCGCACCCTGGAGGAGAGCCATCGTGCCTCGTACCGTCAGGGACGTCGTCTTCGTGGATGGCGTCCGCACCCCGTTCGGCAAGGCGGGCCCGAAGGGCATCTACCACGAGACCCGTGCCGATGACCTCGTCGTCAAGGCCATCCGGGAGCTGCTGCGCCGCAACCCGGACCTCGACCCCGCCAAGATCGACGAGGTCGCCATCGCCGCGACCACGCAGATCGGCGACCAGGGCCTGACGATCGGCCGCACCGCCGGCATCCTGGCCGGGCTCCCGCAGTCCGTCCCCGGCTACTCCATCGACCGCATGTGCGCGGGCGCCCTGACCGCCGTCACCTCGGTCGCGGGCAGCGTCGCCTTCGGCGCGTACGACATCGCCGTGGCCGGTGGCGTCGAGCACATGGGCCGCCACCCCATGGGTGAGGGCGTCGACCCCAACCCGCGGTTCGTGAGCGAGAAGCTCGTCGACGAGTCCGCCCTCTTCATGGGCATGACCGCCGAGAACCTGCACGACCGCTACCCGAGCATCACCAAGCAGCGCGCCGACGAGTACGCGGTGCGCTCGCAGGAGAAGGCCGCCAAGGCGTACGCCGACGGCAAGATCCAGGCCGACCTGGTGCCGATCTCCGTACGGCGGACCAACGAGGAGGCCGGTGAGACCGGCTGGGGCCTCGCCACCGCCGACGAGCCGATGCGCCCGGGGACCACCCTGGAGAACCTCGCGGGGCTCAAGACGCCGTTCCGTACCCACGGCCGCGTCACCGCGGGCAACGCCGCCGGTCTCAACGACGGCGCCACCGCCTCCCTCATCGCCTCCGAGGACTTCGCGCGCGAGAACGGCCTCCCGGTCAAGATGCGCCTGGTCTCGTACGCCTTCGCGGGTGTCGAGCCGGAGGTCATGGGCTACGGCCCGATCCCGGCCACGGAGAAGGCCCTCGCCAAGGCGGGCCTGGACATCTCCGAGATCGGCCTCTTCGAGATCAACGAGGCCTTCGCCGTACAGGTGCTCGCCTTCCTGGAGCACTACGGCATCGCGGACGACGACGCGCGCGTCAACCAGTACGGCGGCGCCATCGCGTTCGGCCACCCGCTCGCCTCCTCCGGCGTACGCCTGATGACGCAGCTCGCGCGGCAGTTCGAGGAGCAGCCCGAGGTGCGCTACGGCATCACGACCATGTGCGTCGGCTTCGGCATGGGCGCGACGGTCATCTGGGAGAACCCGAACCACAAGGACGCCGGAGGCGACAAGTGAGCAGCTCCACCACTGAGCTCCTGAAGGGCGCGGCCGAGCTGTTCCCCGGCGAGGTCGTCACGCAGGCGCACGTACGCCACCTCGACCTCCCCGCGGGCGCGGGCCGCTTCGCCCTCATCACGCTGGACAACGGCCTGGACCACACCAAGCCGACCACGTTCGGCCCGCAGTCCCTCGCCAACCTGAACACGGCGATCGACCAGGTCGAGAAGGAGGCGGCCGAGGGCGCGATCGTCGGTGCCGGCATCACCGGCAAGCCGTTCATCTTCGCCGTCGGCGCCGACCTCAAGGGCGTCGAGCTGCTGAAGCGCCACGAGGACGCGCTCGCCATCGGCAAGGGCGGCCACGAGGTCTTCAAGCGGCTCTCCGGCCTCGCCGTGCCGACCTTCGCCTACTACAACGGCGCCGCGATGGGCGGTGGCGTCGAGGTCGGTCTGCACTGCTCGTACCGCACCGTCTCCAAGGCGCTGCCCGCCTTCTCGCTGCCCGAGGTCTTCCTCGGACTGGTCCCGGGCTGGGGCGGCTGCGCGCTGCTCCCGAACCTGATCGGCGCCGACAAGGCCGTCTCGGTCATCATCGAGAACTCGCTGAACCAGAACCGTCAGCTCAAGGGCGTGCAGGTCTTCGAGCTCGGCATCGCCGACGCGCTCTTCGAGGGCGCGGACTTCCTTGAGCAGTCGCTGATCTGGACGGCCTCCGTCCTCAACGGCGAGACCGAGGTCGTGCGCGCCGACGTCGACCGCGGCGAGGGCTGGGACGCCGCCGTCGCCCGCGGCCGCGCCATCGCCGACTCCAAGGTGCACGGCGCCGCTCCGGCCGCCTACCGCGCCCTGGAGATCATCGAGGCCGCCAAGGACGGCGACCTCCAGAAGGGCTTCGACGCCGAGGACACCGCGCTCGCCGACCTGATCATGGGCGGTGAACTGCGCGCGGGCATCTACTCCTTCAACCTCGTGCAGAAGCGCGCCAAGCGCCCCGCGGGCGCCCCGGACAAGAACCTGGCGCGCCCGGTCACCAAGGTCGGCGTCGTCGGCGCCGGTCTGATGGCCTCGCAGCTCGCCCTGCTCTTCCTGCGCCGTCTTGAGGTGCCGGTCGTCCTGACCGACATCGACCAGGAGCGCGTCGACAAGGGCGTGGGCTACGTCCACGAGGAGATCGACAAGCTGCTCCTCAAGGGCCGGATCAACCAGGACAAGGCCAACCGCCTCAAGGCGCTCGTCTCCGGTGTCCTGGACAAGGCCGAGGGCTTCGCCGACGCCGACTTCATCATCGAGGCGGTCTTCGAGGAGATCGGCGTCAAGCAGCAGGTGTTCGCCGAGGTGGAAGCCGTCGCTCCGGCGCATGCCATCCTCGCCACCAACACCTCCTCGCTCTCGGTCTCCGAGATGGCGTCGAAGCTGAAGCACCCCGAGCGGGTCGTCGGCTTCCACTTCTTCAACCCGGTCGCGATCCTGCCGCTCCTGGAGATCGTGCGCGGCGAGCGGACCGACGACGCGTCGCTGGCCACGGCCTTCGGTGTCGCCAAGAAGCTGAAGAAGACCGCGGTGCTCGTGAAGGACGCCCCGGCGTTCGTCGTGAACCGCATCCTGACCCGCTTCATGGGCGAGATCCAGAACGTCATCGACGAGGGCACCCCGGTCGCCGTCGCCGAGAAGGCCGTCGAGCCGCTCGGTCTGCCGATGTCGCCGCTGGTCCTGCTCGAACTGGTCGGTCCGGCCATCGGTCTGCACGTCTCCGAGACGCTCAACCGTGCCTTCCCCGAGCGCTTCACGGTCTCCCCGAACCTCGCCGCCGTCGTCAAGGCGGGCAAGCGCGGCTTCTACGTCTACGACAGCGGGAAGCCGGAGCTCGACCCCGAGGTCGCCGCTCTCCTGAAGCAGGGCGACTCCGTCCTGACCGAGGAGCAGGTGCGCGACCGCGTGCTCGACGCGGTGGCGCAGGAGATCGGCCTCATGCTCGACGAGGGCGTCGTCGCCGAGGCCCAGGACATCGACCTCTGCCTGATCACCGGCGCGGGCTGGCCCTTCCACCTGGGCGGCATCACGCCGTACCTGGACCGTGAGGGCGTCAGCGAGCGCGTCAACGGCAAGCGGTTCCTGGAGCAGGGCGTGGCGAGCGTCCCCGCGTAGGGCGCGCGAGCCGCGAGACGGCGGGGCCGTACGGAAGGCGACTTCCGTACGGCCCCGCCGTCGTATACGTACCGCTCGCGGACCGGTTACAGCGTGGTCCACGCCTCCAGCGCCAGCCCCGCCTCCGCCTTCTGCCGGGCGAGCCGCAGCGTGCCGTCCAGGCCGACGGCCGCGATGACCACCCGGCCCCGCGCGTCCAGCGCGAGCGCGGGGGCGCCGACGCACGGCTCGCCGGTCTCGGACCACCACAGGCCCGCGCCCTCGTCCTCGGTGGGGAACGCGCCGATCGCCGGGCGTCCCGAGCGGGTGCGGTGGGCGAGGACCGTGCAGTCGTGGCCGTCTATGGGCGTGCGCAGGGCGGCAGTCGTCCCGCTGTCCGGCTCGCCGCCGAGCGGGAGCGCGGCGCCGCCGTCCGCCGGGCGGTGCGCGAGGACGCCGCCGCCGTCCGCGTCCGCGGCGTAGTACGTGAAGCGGTCGGGGCCGGTCTCAAGGACCGCGCCGGAGCCGGGCGTCGCGGCGAGCGGGAGGTCGTCGGCGCGCACAAGGTCGCCGCCCTGGGTCTCCTGCGTCCAGCGGAGGGTGGCCTCGGCGCCGGGGGCGTAGACCTCGATCCGGCCCGTGGCGGTGGCGTGGGCGACGATGCCGTCGAGTGCCTGGCGGACCTTGAAGTCCTTCCACCCCTCCCACTTGCCGCCCTTGCCCTCGCGGCGCAGCCGGACGCTGTTGACCGCGTCCCGTACGAAGACGTGGACGGTGCCCCGGGCGTCGACGGCGGCGGCGGGCGCGCCGAGGCGCGGCGCGCGCTCGACGAGCTTGGTGTGCGGGTTGCCGATCGAACGCCAGTCCATCAGGGGCCGCCCCGACTGGTACTGGATGGAGTGCACGATGTCGACGAGCGGCTCGCCCGCGCCGTCCCGCCGCTCACGGCGGCCGAGGAAGTGCACATAGCCGTCGGCTCCCTGGGCCAGGGTGAGGTAGGTCAGGTCAGGCGCCTCGAAGAAGTCGGGGCCGCTCCAGTCGGGCCCGCCGGGTGCGGTCTCCGTCCAGCGGAGCAGTCCGCCCTCGCTCCTCGCGTAGGCGGTGAGCCTGCCGTCCCGGCCGCGCAGCAGCCAGCGGGCGCACTCCAAAGGACCGGTGCTCACCGGCTTCGACCTCGACGGCATGACTCGGCGGCAACCCTTCCACGTCCACGTGCGGCACAGCGCTTTACTGATTAGTTTACGTTTGCCGCATGAGAACTCTTGTCGTCGTCGACGCCGCCAATGTCGTCGGTTCCAAGCCCGACGGCTGGTGGCACGACCGCCGCGGGGCCGCCGAGCGGCTGCGGGACGGGCTCGTCGCGTACGCGGAGGACGGCCTGCCGGGCCATCCGGGACCGCTGGACATCGTCCTCGTGGTGGAGGGCGCCGCGCGCGGCGTTCCGTCCGTGCCGGGCGTACGCGTGGAGAGCGCGCCCGGCAGTGGCGACGACCGCATCGCGGAGCTGGCCGCCGCCGCGGCGGACCGCCCCTGCCTGGTCATCACCGCCGACCGCGAGCTGCGCGGAAGGGTGGCCGCTTCGGGGGCCCGGTGCGCGGGCCCCCGAACCGTACGGCCTTGAGGCTCAGAGCCGCTTGGCGCTGCGCAGCGTGGAGGCGTAGTAGCCGTTGCCGTCCAGGCGGGAGGTGCCGCCCTTGTCGCCGATCGTCGGGCCGTTGACCTCTTCGCGGCTGGAGATGAAGATCTTGTGGCCGTCGGCGTCGTGGCCGAGGAAGATCCCCACGTGGTCCAGGCGCTGCTTGGTGCGGGCGTCCAGCTTGAAGAAGACCAGGTCGCCCGGCTGGACGACGTCGATGGACTTCGGGCGGTCGGCCGCGGAGACGCCCTTGAGCTTGATGACGTCCGTACCGGCCTTGCCGCGCGCCATGCCGTTGGCGGTGCGGGGCAGGCCGTCGCCGTTCGCGTCGTTGGCCATCAGGGGGTAGCGGGCGCGGTAGCCGAAGACCGTGCGGATGAAGCCCGAGCAGTCCATGGAGCGGGCGCGCTTCGTCTCCGGCTGGATGGTGGTGCCGTCGCGGAAGGTGTACGGGATGCCGAGGTAGTCGAAGAAGTCCGACTGTTCGAGCCGCAGGTCGTTGCCCGCGCTGCCCTCGGGGTTGAGGGGACCGAAGTTGGCGTCACCGGCGTAGGCGATGCCCTCGTCGTCCTTCTTGACCGGCGCCCCCTGCACGTACTGGAACGCCATCGCGAAGATGTCGTCCTCCTCGCTGCCGGAGAACTCCTTGTACCAGTCCTTGAACCACTTCTCCTTCTCGGCGCCCTCCCGCCACGTCTCCGGCATCAGCCGCACCCAGTCGTTGGTGACGACGCGGGACTTGGTGTTGGCGGGCTCGGTGAAGGTGCGGCTCGGCCCGGTCAGCGTCGCGGTGCGGGCGCCGTCGGTGAAGGTGGCGAGCACCTTGCCGCCGTCGGTGCGCAGGACGGAGCGCTCGGGGTTCTTCAACCGCTCCCACTTCTGCTTGCCGCTGTCCTGCTGGCCGTTGCTGTTCTGCAGGCCGGGGGTGTCGGTGACGGCCTGCACCTTGGGTGCCTTGGCCTCCTCGTCCTTGCGCAGCTCCACGGTGAGGTACGCGCTGCCCGCGAGGAGGGCGAGCACGGTCACCGCGTGCAGGGCGGGACGCTTCTTCTTGGGCGGCATGGTCAACTCCTGGGAATCAGACGGACGGCATGAAGCCGAGGAGGATCCCGGCGGTGAGGACGACGTAGGCCATGAGCGTCACCGAGCCGGTGGCGAGCAGGGTCGGCCCCTTGGGCTGGCGCACGAGCTGGTAGGCGATCAGACCGGGGACGATGAAGCCGAGGGTCTGGTTCGCGTACATCAGCGGGAACTCGATCGACAGGACGATCATCACGGTCGCCTGGAGGGTGACACCGAGCAGCACGACGGCGGCGAAGAGCCGCTTGCCGTAGAGGATCACGTACTTCTGCATGAGCAGCGTGCCGAGGTAGGTCAGCACGGTCACGCCGATCACCATGGCCGCGCGCTGGAGGTCCTCGACGAGGGTCAGCGCGAGCCAGCCCGGGGTGATCATGCCGCCGGGCGAGAGGTTGGTCGTCAGGTAGCAGACCAGGGAGAAGAGCAGCCCGAGCGCGATGCCGACCGCGGCGATCTCGGGGGTGAGGACGGAGGGAATCAACGGGGCTCTCCTGGGCTGTGCCACTGCTGGTCGTCATGGGCGGGCGGTACGGGCGGCACCCTCGGCTCGAAGAGGCCGCGGGGCGCGGGGGGCTGGGCCTGCTGCTCCTGCTGCGCGTAGCCCTCGTGGGACACGTACTGCTGGTGCTGCTGGTGCTGCGGGTTCTGCTGGTGCTGGTACTGCTGGTACTGCTGCTGGTCGTACTGCTGCTGAGGCTGCTGCTGGTGCTGGTAGTGCTCTTGCGGGGCGTAGGCCTCGTACGGCTGGTCGGGCGTGCGCTGCACGGGTACGTGGACACCCGGCGGAAGCTGTCCCTGGCCCTGGTGGGCCTGGTGGCCGTGGTGGGCCTGCTGGGCGTGCTGCTGGGCCTGCTGCGCGTGGATCTGCTGGATCTGCTGGGTGTGGACCGGCGTGTACCGCTCCTCGTACGCCTCGGGGTAGTGCTGGTACGGGTCGACGTGCGGCTCGTAGAACGGCGCGGGCTCCTCGGGGGCCTGCTCCTCGCTCTCGTCGGCGGGCAGCTCCGCGAGGTGCTCAAGGAGCAGTTCGCCCTGGCCGTGGATGTTGCCGATCGCCACGAGCGAGGAGTCGGGACCAAGCTGCCCGAGCATCTCGTTCATGAACTCCTCGGGGTCGCGCCGGTCGCCGCCGAGGTCCACCGCGCGTCCGCGCCAGTCGGCGGGGATCGCGTCGATGGCGGACTTGGCGGGGTGGCCGATGACGAAGACCTTGTCCGGCTTGAGGTCCGGGATGATCTCGCCCATCTGGCCGTTGCGCTCGACGCGGTCGGGACGGCAGTTGATGACCACGTTGAGCGGGCGGTTGATGGCGCCGAGGTCGAGGAGCTGGTTGATGTTCATCAGCGTCGACTCGGGGTCGTTGGCCGCGAAGACGTTGGCGAAGCGCAGCTTCTTGCCGTCCTCGGTGGCGTACCGCTCGACGGAGAGGACACCGGGGTCCGGCGGGGCGTCGTACATGCCCTGGAGGGCGACCTCGCGGCCGACGCCGACGAGCTCGGCGACCTTGAGCGCGATCGCCACGTTCTCCTTGAAGGTGAACCAGCTGAAGCCGCGCAGCTCCTCGTCGCTCACCGTCTCGGGGTCGGCGTAGATCAGCTCGCAGTTACGGGCGTCGGCCTCCTCCTTGAGGATGTCGAAACGATCCTTCTCGGCGGTGACGCAGATCCCGTTCTCCGGCATGGAGCGGCACAGGGAGCGCGCCACGTCGTCGAGGGTGGGGCCCATCTCGGCGAGGTGGTCCTCACGGACGTTGCAGAGCACGCCGATGGTGGAGCGGATCAGCTTGGACTGGTTGATCTCCTGGAGCGCGGGCATGACCGCCATGCACTCGATGACCAGGGCGTCCGGGTTGTACGCGGCGGCGCGCCGCACGATGCCGATCTGCTCGACGACGTTGGCGATGCCGAACTTGCGGTAGACGGGCTCCTCGGTGGCGTCCGGGTGGATGAAGCGGGCGGCGGTGCCGGTGGTCTTGGCGACCGTGGTCAGCTCGCCGCCGCGCAGGGCGCCCGCGCAGAGGCGGGTGATGGAGGACTTGCCGCGGATGCCGTTGACGAGCACGCGGGTCGGTATGTGCTCCAGGCTGGCGAAGTGCCGCCGCTGTTCGACGACTCCGGCCGCCAGCAGGATGGCGCTGCACACCACGAGCACGGTGTAGAGGAAGAGCACGGGGTTCAGTTCCTTCCGGCGAGGCCGGCCGTGGCGCCGTCCCGCTTGCGCTGTGTGCCCGTCGGCAGTTGCTGCCTGATCAGTTCCAGGCTGCGGGTGACGGCACCGACCTCGTCGTGGTGGGTCGGGTACAGAACGGTGCGGCGGTCCCCGTCGGCGAGCGCCTCGGCCCGGTCGGCGAGGTGCCGCAGCGGCCGTACGACGACGATGTGCAGCCACCCCAGACAGGCCGCCGCCGCGGTGATGCCGAGGAGTCCGGCGAGCACGGTGCGGTTCTGGAGGGTGTACTCGGGGATGGCGAGCCCGGAGGCGGGCTGCCAGCTCAGGACGGTCCAGCCGAGGGACTCCGCCGCGCCGCCGCCCACGAAGGGGGCCGCCGCCGCGATCTGGATCTCGTCGCCGTCGCGGTAGAGGACACCGCTGGGGCGCGGGCTGAGGCCGACCTTCTGGCCGGTGCCCTCCGCGAGCTCGTTGAGCCGCCCGCCGGGCAGGTCCTCGAACTCCTGGTAGCCGGAGTTGGCGCCGATCACCTTGCGCTTCTCGTCGATGACGCGCACCTGGCCGAGGCCGGGGCGCTTGAGGAGCGAGTTGAGGAACTCGATGCGGAACTCGCCGACCACGGCGGCGCCCTTGCGTCCGGGCACCTCCGCCGTGCCGATGATGACCGGCTCCTTGCCGCCCTCGTCGATGACGCGGATCGCCTTGTCCGAGGGGCCCTTGCCCGACGGGCTGCGGGGGTCGTCGCCCGCCTTGGCGATGACCTTCCCGTCGGCGTCGAGGACGTAGAGCGCCTGGTAGCGGGTGTGCTGGTTCAGGGTGCTCTCAAGGACCTTGGTCATGTCCGAGGCCTCGGTGCGGTCACCCATGAGGGAGGCGACCGAGGTGAGGTCGGCGTGGCCTTCGTTGAGGGCCCTGCGCACCCGGTCGGTGAGGGTGTCGGTGCGCTCGCGCTGGTCGTTGACCATCTGCTGCGGCACGACGACGGTGTCACCCGCCCGGTTGAGCATCAGCATGAGCGGCGCGGACCAGGCGAGCAGGAGCACCGCGCAGACGGCGATCAGCGTGCGGGTGCCGAACCTGCCGCGGCGGGCGGCGCCGGGCTGGGTGTCGGCGGGCGCGCCGAGCAGCTGGCGGCGCAGCCGCTCAAGGGCGGCGCCGATCCGGGCGGCCTCGCCGCGGCGCGGCACGGAGACCGGCCGTTCGAGGTCGCCGCGGGTGAGCCTGCGGCCTTCGAGGAAGAGCTGGATCAGCGGGCGCTGCACGGTCCGCCAGAGCAGGAAGATCGTGACGCCGCCGATGAGCAGCAGGGCGGCCGCGGCGAGCAGGCCGAAGGCGGTGTTGGTGGTGGCCGTCGGGTCCTCGGCGACCGGGACCATGGCGACGACGGTGAGACCGAGCCGGGTGGCGACGGTCGCCTCGCCCGCCTCGGGGCCCGCGAGGCTCGCGTAGCCGCCGATGGCGCGCTCACCGAGGTAGCGCTCGCCGGTGAGGTGGCCGCTGACGCCAAGGAAGCCGCCGGAGCCGGGCTCCTTGGACATCACCGGGTGCGTACGGGCCTTCTTCGCCGCGGCGGTGGCGAAGATCTTGAGCTGCTTGTTGGACTGCTTGACCTCATCGCGCTGGAGGTCGGTGAGGACCTGTTCCGGCTCGGGGATGCCGTCGGTGCTCAGCACGAGGCCGTCCTGACCGACAACGGCGATGGAGCGGAACTTGCCGAGGCTGATGCCGGGGAAGCGCAGGCTGCTGGAGGCGACCAGGAGCTGCTGCGGCTGGCCCTTCCAGGTGAGCAGGGCGAAGGAGAGCAGGCGGGTCTCGCCGTTCTCCAGGCGCACCATGCGCGGCGCCAGGCCGTCCTTGTCCGCGAGCTTGCCGCGGTCGATGGCGGTCAACGGCAGGTTCTCGCCGCGGGCGGCGAGGAGCTTGCCCGAGGAGATCTCGACGACCGCGGTGCCCATCCACTTCTGGTAGACGCTGCCGATCTTGTCGAGGACGGCGTCGGCCGGTACCGGGTCGCCGGCGCTGAACAGCTCGGCGGTCCGGGTCAGGTCGGTGACCGACTCGTCGATGGAGGCGCGCAGCGCGATGGCGCCGTCCTCGGCGAAGTGCTGCTGGGACAGCTTGACCGCTTTCGGTACGGCTTCCTGGCCTGCGCGGCCAAGGGTGAGAGCGGTGACGCCCGCGAGGGCGAGGAGCAGGACCGACAGCACGGCGATGGGCGGGCGTATGCCACCTATCAGGGACATGTCGGTCCTTCGGCGGACCTTGTGCCGCCGCTTCGTACGCGAAGCGGCCAAGGGGTGCTCCTCTCCTAAAAGTGATGCGGGGACGCGGAAGCGCAGGGTGATGCGTTCCGGAGAGCTTGGACCCGTGACCCCGTCGAAGGGATGTACGGGAAATCAAAAATGTGACCTACGTCGCGTTCTGAGCCTGCGTAGGGCGGTCATTCGCCGGGTAGTGACTCCAGCGGTTCGAGGCCGTCCTTGCTCGCGCCGCGGTTCAGGAGCGTGCCCTGGGTGCGCTCGAAGGCCAGGCGGTAGCGCGAGCGCTGCTGCTCGGTGAGGCTGTCGCCGTCCTTCAGCGCGGCGGCCAGATCGACGAGCCGGTGGTCCTTGACGGCGTCCTTGGGCAGGGCGCCGCTCTCGTCCGGGTCCGGCGGGATGTCCGTGAACGTGGGCACGTACTTGGCGTCGACGTCCCACTTGCCGCCGCGCTTGACGAACTCGAACCAGCCGATCACGCCCTCCTCGGTCAGCCCGTTCGGCACGTCGTGCCGCGCGACCTGGTTGCCGAGTCCGTACGCGATCCAGGTGCCGTCGATCTTCTCCATCGGCTGGACGACGTGCGCGTGGTGGCCGATCACGAGGTTGATGCCGGTCTCACGGGCGATCCTGCGGGCCAGCCTGAGCTGCGAGGAGCTGGCGTTGGGCTGGTTCTCGCGGCCCCAGTGGATGCTGAGGATCACGACCTCGGCGCCCGCCGCGCGCGCCTTCTTCTCGGCGGCGGCGATTCTGTCGAACTTGGTCTGGTTCACGATCCACGGCTTGTCCTTCGGGACCTCGCGGCCGTTGAACCCGAAGGCGAAGGCTATCTGCGCGACCTTGACGCCCTTCACCTCGGTGATCAGCGGCTTGCCCGCCTCCGCGGCGCTGCGCGCCGAACCGGTGTGCCGCAGCCCCGCCTTGTCGAGCACGTTCAGGGTGCGGGTGACACCGGCGGGGCCGTGGTCGAGGGTGTGGTTCGACACACTGGAGCACTGGTCGTAGCCGACACCCTTGACCGCCGTGGCGATCTGCGGCGGCACGAGGAAGTCGGGGTAGCTCTGGAAGGGGCCGCCGGGCTTGCCCACGACGGGCTCGAAGTGGCAGATGCCGAGGTCGGCCTTGCTGATGACGGGCTTGATCCCCGCGAGGAGCGGCCCGAAGTCGATGCCCTTCTCGCCCTTGCCCGTGGCCTTGGCGTCCTTGCGGGCCTGGTCGGTCAGTTGCGGGTGGATCAGGATGTCGCCCGCCGCGGCGACGGTGAAGGAGGGTCCGCCGTCGGAGGCGGCTTTGTCGTCGTCGCCGAAGGGGCCGCAGGCGGTGGCGGTGCCGGCGAGCAGGAACGCGGAGGCCACACAGGTCACGAAATGCCTGCGGGAGGGACGTGTCATCACAGGGATATCTTTATACAACCATGAAGATCTCCCGCACCCGGCCGGTCACGATCGCAAAGAAGCTCGGCGTTCTCGCAGCCGTGACAGCCTGCGTCCTCAGCCTTTCGCAGTGCGGCTCGGGCTCCTCGGAGCCCGGACCCGAACCCTCGCGGGCGGGCCGTGGCCCCGCCACCGCCACCGCCTGCGGCCCCTTCGGCGACGACGACAAAGCCGCCTCCGACGGCGGACCCTCCTTCACCGTCGCCGCGGCGGGCGACATCCTGATCCCCCCGCAACTGACC
>NZ_JASKYR010001549.1:0-344 GCF_041028215.1 Streptomyces flavofungini | reverse complement strand
ACGATGACKCGMYCCGCKCCGTCACCCTGCTCACCCCCACCGGCACCGAGGTCGCCGTCCTGCCCGGCGACGGATTCCACGGCAGGCTGTGGGCCCTCGGATTCACACCCGCCGGAGTGCACACCACCCTCCTCCTCGTCCGCGAACAGGACGACGGCTATGTGCTCGCCACCTGGACCGCCGCCACCGGCACCGTCACCCACGACTGGTGTGCCCTGGACACCCAGTTCACCGCCCGCTGGTACCCCGACGGACGCTCCGTGCTGATCCGCCAGGACCGCCACGGCCGCTCCCTGCTGCACCGCGCCGACTTCGCACGCCGCACCCTGCACCCCGTACCCACC
>NZ_JASKYR010001548.1:0-447 GCF_041028215.1 Streptomyces flavofungini | reverse complement strand
CCCCAGGACCTCCCGCCGCCCTCGCGGCCCGCAGCCCCGGCAGTCCCGCCACAGGCCCAGGCGACACCCGCGCCGGACCAGCCGTACGGACAGCCGGGCGGCCGGCCGCCCGCACAGCCCGCGCCGGGCGAGACCCCGTACGGCCAGTTCCCGCCCGGACAGCCGCAGCCCCAGCCGTCGGTGCCGGGCGCCCAGCCGTCGATGACGGGCGCCCAGCCGTCGGTGACGGGCGACCAGGTGCCGGGCGGGGTGCAGCAGCCGCCCGTCCCGGCCAGCCACACCCCGAGCGGCCAGGCGTACGCGCAGAGCCCCAGTGATCAGCCCCCGGCCGGGCAGCCCGCGCCCCCGACGACGGGCAGCCAGACACCCGGGCACGGGACCCAGCCGCACGGGACCCAGCCGCACGGGACCCAGCCGCACGGGACACCCGCCCACGGAACGCAGCCC
>NZ_JASKYR010001547.1:0-482 GCF_041028215.1 Streptomyces flavofungini | reverse complement strand
TTCGGGGAGAGATCGGGCTGCCGCGACAGGAACGCGGTGAAGTCGTCCGGGGAGAAGGAGGAGCCGGGCGGCGGGGCGAGCGCCGCCATGACCTGGTCCCCGGCCACCGGATCCGGCACCGCGTAGACCGCCACGGCCACCGCCCCGGAGTACCGGGCGAGGATGCCCTCGATCACCGCCGCCGCCAGGTTCTCGCTGTCGACCCGGAGCCGGTCGTCCGTACGGCCCGCGAAGTAGAGGAATCCGTCCGCGTCCCGGTAGAACAGGTCGCCCGTCCAGTACCAGCCGCCCCGCACCCGCTCGGCCTGCGCCGCCGCGTTGCGCCAGTACCCCTCGAAGGGATTCGGGCCCCGGTTCACGAGCTCCCCGATGGCGCCCCGCCCGTTCAGCAGGCGCCCGTCGGGGCCGAACCGCGCCGGCTCGCACTCGGCCAGCGTCCCGGGTTCCACCACCGCGAGGTCGTCGCCGGGCGCCTGCTGAAC
>NZ_JASKYR010001546.1:0-547 GCF_041028215.1 Streptomyces flavofungini | reverse complement strand
GGCACGCCGCGCGGGCCGAGGACGGCCGCGGGGAGCCGACCGCGCTGCGCGAGACGCTGCCCTCCCACTTCGCCCTGCCGTCGATGTACGCGCTGATAGAGGCGCTGCACCTGGGCCGCATCCCGGCCGTGCGGCGGCACGAGCTGACGCCGGTCCTCTTCCCGCGCGCGTGCGGCGGCAGTACGAGAGCGGCGCCTGACCGCGACCGTGACCGTCGAGCCGTGCCGGGCCCAACACCCGGCACGGCTCGGTGCGTTCTCGGGCAGGAGTTCGGCCGAGGGAACCGAACACCTTCGAATCTCGTGTTCAGGAGCAGGGATCCGAACAAGATCGAGTCAAGGCCTGTGCGGATGTCAGTCCCTGCGGCAATACTTGCGGCCGTGGACTTCTTCCGGCGCCCGGAGCGCCGGGCGGGAGCCGCAGTCCGATGACCAAGGGGGAGGTCGAGGTCGAGGTGACACATCCGCCGAACGGCAGCGCGGTGCCGCCGGGGCCGCCGGGACCACCGGCGCAGCCCCCCGGGCAGCCCGCGCCCGCGGTGCCGTTC
>NZ_JASKYR010001545.1:0-369 GCF_041028215.1 Streptomyces flavofungini | reverse complement strand
TCTGGACGAAGACGAGGGGGGTGTCGCCGTCGTTGCGCTCCACATGGCGGACGCCGCCCGCGGCGGAGAGGTGTTGGACGTCGCCCCGGCGGACCAGGGAGGCGCGGCCCGTCGTGTCGCGGTGGGTGAGTTCGCCCTCGACGACCCAGGTGACGATCTCCGTGTGGCTGTGCGGGTGTTCGTCGAAGCCCGCGCCGGGGGCGAGGCGCTCTTCGTTGCAGGCGAGGATCGCGCCGAAGCGGAGGTTGTCGGGGTCGTAGTGGGGCCCGAAGGAGAAGGCGTGCAGGGACTCGATTCCGGCCGTCGGCTCCCCGCCGCGGTACCGGTCGCCGGAGCGCCGTACTTCAATCACACTCCCCACGGTAGTGC
>NZ_JASKYR010001544.1:0-417 GCF_041028215.1 Streptomyces flavofungini | reverse complement strand
GCGCAGGGCCGATGCCGCGCGGTCGCGGGCGTTCGCTCTGCGATAGAGGCGGGCACGGCCTTCGACGGTCTCTGAGGCGCGGATGACCACGGGGAGGCGTTCGGCGACGAGGGGGCCGAGGCGGCGCGCGCGCCACAGCGCGGCGAGTACGGCGGCGACGGCGAGTTGCAGGGTGGCCCAGCGCCAGCCGTCGGGGATCAGGTCGAAGAAGCTCCGGCTTTCGGTTCCGTCGGCCGCCCGGTCGTCGGAGAGCGAGGGGAGGTACCAGACCAGTTGGGGGCGCGAGCCGAGGAGTTGCAGGGCGAGTGAGGCGTTGCCCTGCTCGTCGAGGCGGCTGTTGTAAAGGATGTCGGGGGCGCCGAGGACCACGGTGTCGCCCTTACCGCGGGGGGCGGGAAGATGCAGGAGGCCGGGGAG
>NZ_JASKYR010001543.1:0-426 GCF_041028215.1 Streptomyces flavofungini | reverse complement strand
GCCGCAGAGCGGCCAGCAGGCTCTCGGTGCTGCCCGCCCCGCTCATGACGATGTCGGGCAGGACGAGGGCCACCGGCCCGTGCGTCATGGGCAGGGCCGACCGGATGGCGCCGTCGAGGCCGGGGTCGAACGACTCGTCCTGGTAGACGAAGGTCAGTTGGAAGGTCTGGGCGTAGCGCGCGAGGTACCTCACCGTGTCCAGCTTGTGCGTGCCGAAGACCACGACCAGGCGCACGGTGAGTCCGCTCTTGGCCAGTTCGACCACGGCTTCCAGGCTGCGGTCGAGCACGGTGACTCCCGGTGCCAGGCAGTGCAGCTCCTTCGAGTAGGGCGCCTCGAAGCGCGTGGCGAATCCGGCGCAGGGCAGGATGACCGAGACATCAGGGGCGGGCGCGGGCGAGCTGTGCATGAGGGGCTCACAGGGGG
>NZ_JASKYR010001542.1:0-465 GCF_041028215.1 Streptomyces flavofungini | reverse complement strand
CTGGGACGACGAGGACGGCGAGGACGGTGCCGGAACCTTCGAGGAGTTCATGGGGGAGGATGACGAGGGGGACGACGASGGGGACGACGAGGACTTCAAGGAGCCCTTCGAACGCTCCGTCGTACGGGACCGCGGGGTGACCGTCCCGTGGAACCGTCCCGCCCCCTGGCCCGAGCGGGGCCGCCTGACCGGACTGCTCAGCGTCGAGCGGCACGGCAGCCGCTGGCCGAAGACGGCGGGGCGGGTGCTCGCCATCCACGTCGTCACGCAGGAGTTCGCCGAGACCCACGCCGGTTCGCGCACCTACGAGGCGGTGCCGGGCGAGCGCGAGCTGCGTCCCGTCGCGGAGTGCCCGGAGTGGTTCCGCGGGGAGGGCGCGTCCGGCACGGGCGAGGGCCGTGACCGCTTCCGGCGCGAGACCGGCGTCCTGGTGGAGCTGGCGGTCCCGCACGCGTAGGGCAGGGT
>NZ_JASKYR010001541.1:0-484 GCF_041028215.1 Streptomyces flavofungini | reverse complement strand
CCGTGGCCTCGGTGGGGCCGTAGCCGTTCACCACGGCCGTGCCGGGGCAGGCCCCGAGGACGCGGCGCACCGCGGCCGGGTCCACGACGTCGCCGCCGGTCCACACCTCGCGCGGCCCGCGCAGCGACTCGGGGGCCAGTTCGGCCACGGTGCGGAAGAGTTCCGCCGTGAGCCACAGGGCGCTCACGTTCCGCTCGGGCAGCAGGCGGGCCAGGAGGGCGGGGGTCACCGGTCCGTCGGGGCAGACGACGACCGTGCCGCCGTTCAGGAGCGGCACCCAGACCTCGTACGTCGATGCGTCGAAGGTGTACGGGCTGTGCAGCAGCACGCGGTGGTGGGCGCCGGGCGCGGCGTGGGGTGCGCCCCCGGCCGCCGGTGCGCCGCCGCCCGTGAAGCGGCTGTCCGCCGCCAGTTCGGTGATCGCCCGCTGCGGTACGACGACTCCCTTGGGCTCGCCGCTCGACCCGGAGGTGAACATCACGCA
>NZ_JASKYR010001540.1:0-547 GCF_041028215.1 Streptomyces flavofungini | reverse complement strand
GATCGGCCCTGCGGTCATCGGCGTGGCCTGGCTGGGGGACCGCACCCGGGAGGGCCTCGGGTGGCTCGCCGTCCTCGGCTTCGCCGTGGCGGTCGCCGGGGCGTTGACGCTGGCCCGCTTCGGCGAGGCTCCGTCGGGCGGTACGCCTTAGCTCTGGCGCTGAGCCCGTCCCCCCTGACCGCTCCCACGCCTCGGGGCTCCTCCATCGCCGGAGGGGCTTATCGCTTGCCTCGACGGCCGGTCACGGCAGCACCCTGCACAGGGCCGAAAGAGCCCCCGTCCACGCGTGCTCCGCGGGCGTTCCGTAGCCGACGACCAGGGCGTCCTTCCGGCGGGCCGTCGCGAGGGGATGGCGGAAGCGGGAGAGGCCCTGGACCGCCAGGCGCTCCCAGGCGGCCGCCTCCACCACGGAGTGCTCGGTGCCCGGGGGGAGTTCGAGGACCGCGTGCAGGCCCGCCGCGGCGGAGTCCCGTGCGGCCCCGGCGGCTTGGGCGGGGAGCCGGTCSAGAGAGTCAGGCAGGTGGGAGCGGTAGTGGCTGCCGTAGAT
>NZ_JASKYR010000154.1:0-13588 GCF_041028215.1 Streptomyces flavofungini | reverse complement strand
CCCCAACCCCACGGAGGTAACCGCCTGATGGCCGCCAGCAAGGTTCTCACCGGTGCCCACGTGGTACTCCCGACCGGAACGGTCCCCGCGGGCCGCGTCATCGTCGACGGCACGCGCATCGCGGGCAGCGCCCCCGAGGGCGCCGAGACCGTGGACCTCTCCGGCCACTGGCTGGTCCCCGGCTTCGTGGACATCCACAACCACGGCGGTGGCGGAGCCTCCTTCACCTCGGGCACCGTCGACGACGTGCTCAAGGGCGTGCACACGCACCGGCTGCACGGCACGACGACGGTCGTCGCCTCGACCGTCACCGGCGAGATGGACTTCCTCGCCCAGCGCGCCGGACTGCTCAGCGAACTCGCCGAGCAGGGCGAGATCGCCGGTATCCACTTCGAGGGCCCGTTCATCTCGCCGTGCCGCAAGGGCGCGCACAGCGAGAACCTGCTGCGGCACCCCGACCCCGCCGACGTCCGCAAACTGATCGACGCGGCCCGCGGCCAGGCCAGGATGCTCACCCTGGCCACCGAGCTGCCCGGCGGCATCGACTCCGTACGGCTCCTCGCCGAGCACGGCGTCATCGCGGCGATCGGCCACACCGACGCCACGTACGAGCAGACGGTGGAGGCGATCGACGCCGGTGCCACCGTCGCCACGCACCTGTACAACGCCATGCCCGCCCTCGGCCACCGCGCCCCAGGACCGATCGCCGCCCTCCTGGAGGACGAGCGGATCACCGTCGAGCTGATCAACGACGGCACCCACCTCCACCCGGCCGCCTTCGAGCTGGCCTTCCACCACGCGGGCGCCGACCGCGTCGCCCTGATCACCGACGCCATGGACGCGGCGGGCTTCGGCGACGGCCGGTACATGCTCGGCCCGCTGGAGGTCGAGGTGAAGGACAGCGTCGCGCGGCTCGTCGACGGCGGCTCCATCGCGGGCTCCACACTCACCCAGGACCGTGCCTTCAAGCGCTCGGTGACCGTGGACGGGCTGTCCGTCGAGGACACCGTCCGCGCCCTGTCCGCGAACCCCGCCCGGCTGCTCGGGATGTACGACCGGATCGGCTCCCTGGAGCCCGGCAAGGACGCCGACCTGGTGGTCCTCGACGAGGGATTCGGACTCAAGGGCGTCATGCGCAAGGGCGAGTGGGTGGTCGCGCCCGACTAGGCGCCACCGAAACCGCGGGGTCATCCCCTGACACTCCGACACCCGTTGAACAGGCAACGAACAGAAGGCGGTCGACCCGCACCCCTGGGCCAACCGCCTTCTGTTTGGCATGATCAGGGGCGCGAACGGAGCGCCGCGGCAAGCGCGTTCCCAAGGACACAGGTACACACGGGTACACGGGTACACGGGTACGACTTCGGGGGTGGCACAGATGATTCTCACCGTCACGCTCAACACCGCCCTCGACCTCACCTACCGCGTGCCCGCCCTCACCCCGCACGCCTCGCACCGCGTCACCGCCGTGACCGAACGCCCCGGCGGCAAGGGGCTCAACGTCGCCCGCGTCCTCGCCGCCCTTGGCCACGACGTGACCGTCACCGGCTTCGCGGGCGGCGACACCGGACGCGCCCTGCGCGACCAGCTCGCCGCGGACGAGGCCCGCGTCACCGACGCGCTCGCCCCGGTCGCCGGGGCCACCCGCCGCACCCTCGCCGTGGTCGACGCCACGACCGGCGACACCACCCAGTTCAACGAGCCGGGCCCGGCCATCTCCCCCGACGAGTGGGCCGCCTTCCTCGGCACCTACGAAGAGCTGCTCCGCACCCCGGGCACGCACGCCGTCGCGCTCTGCGGCAGCCTGCCGCCCGGCGTCCCCGTCGGGGCGTACGCACTGCTCGTACGCGCCGCCCGCGCCGCCCGCGTGCCGGTCCTGCTCGACACCAGCGGGGAGCCGCTGCGCCGCGGCGTCGCCGCCCGCCCCGACATCGTCAAGCCCAACGCCGACGAACTGGCCGAGCTGACCGGCTCCCACGAACCCGAGCAGGCCACCCGCGACGCCCGCCGCAGGGGCGCGCACACCGTCGTCGCCTCGCTCGGCGCCCAGGGCGTTCTCGCCGTCACCCCGGACGGCACCTGGCAGGCGCGGCCCCCGGCCATGGTGCGCGGCAACCCCACGGGCGCGGGCGACTCGGCCGTCGCCGGTCTGCTCTCCGGCCTCGCCGAGGGGCTGCCGTGGCCCGACCGGCTGGCCCGCGCCGTCGCCCTGTCGGCGGCGACCGTGGCCGCCCCGGTGGCGGGCGAGTACGACGCGCGCACCTACGAAGACCTGCTGCCGCGCGTCCAGGTGACGGACCGGGCCGCAGCGTGAGAGGACCCGCGTAACACCGCACAGCGGGGCGCCGCGCCCCGGGAACTGGGGAAGCACCGTGCCACTGGTCAGCACCGGCGAACTGGTCGCGGAGGCCCGCGCCGCGGGGCACGGCGTCGCCGCGTTCAACGTGATCACCCTGGAGCACGCCGAGGCGATCGCCCTCGGTGCCGAGCGTGCCGGGTGCCCCGCGATCCTCCAGATCTCCGAGAACGCCGTGAAGTTCCACGGCGGGCGCCTCTCCCCCGTCGCGGCGGCGACGGCGGCGGTGGCCCGTACCTCATCGGCCCGGCTCGCGCTCCACCTCGACCACGTCAAGGACACCGGTCTGCTGCGCGCCGCCCACCCGGAGGGCTTCAGCTCCGTCATGTTCGACGCCTCGAAGCTGCCGTACGAGGAGAACGTGCGGGCCACGGCCGAGGCGGTGCGCTGGGGGCACGAGCGGGGCATCTGGGTCGAGGCGGAGCTCGGCGAGGTGGGCGGCAAGGAGGGCGAGGCCCCGCTCGACGCGCACGCGCCCGGGGTGCGCACCGACCCCGCGGAGGCGGCCGCGTACGTGGCGGCCACGGGCGTCGACGCCCTCGCGGTGGCGGTCGGCTCCTCGCACGCGATGACGGAGCGCACGGCGGCCCTGGACCACGCCCTGATCGCCTCCTTGGCGGCGGCCGTCCCCGTCCCCCTGGTCCTGCACGGTTCGAGCGGCGTACCGGACGACGCGATCCGCCGGGCCGTCGCCTCCGGCATGGTGAAGATCAATGTGGGCACCGCCCTGAACACGGCGTTCACGGGCGAGATCCGGGCCCAGCTGGCGGCGCGGGCGGCGGGCGTCGACCCCCGCGCGTACCTCGCCCCGGCCCGCGAGGCGATGGCCGAGACCGTGGCGGGCTTCCTGGGGCTCGTCGTGTGAGGCGCTCCCCCGCTCGCCATCTGCGGCACTCACGGCACCTGCGGTGATTTGTCCCCCACGGGGGAACATGTCAAGATCAACTTCGCAGTATTCGATGTATTGAGAATGGATCTGACCGTGAAGAAGCGCTCCCTGCTGGTGGCCGGTGCCGCCCTGGCCGCCACCCTCCCCTTCACCGCCGTGCAGCCCGCCTCCGCCGCGACGGTGTGCGCCAAGGGCAAGGTGTGCACCTGGGTGAAGCGGAACTTCGAGGGAACCCGCCAGGACCGCAAGCTGACGCCGGGCTGCTACCCGGTGCAGGACCCCGGCATCCGCACCATCTCCAACCAGTCCGGCAAGCGCGTCACCGTCTACTCCGAGCCCGGATGCTACGGCCGCACCCTCCAGATCAAGACCGGGCACTTCTCGGGCGAGATCCCCTTCGTGGGCCAGGCCATCGCCGTGTGGGGCCCCTGATCCCGCGTCTCGACCACATACGGAAGCGGCCCCCCCCCCCCCCCCCCCCCCCCCCCCCCCCCCCCCCCCCCCCCCCCCCCCCCCCCCCCGAGCGCTTCTGTGTGGACTGCCCGCGCGGTCGCTACTTCACATGACCGGCCTTCAGCCAGAACTGGTCCAGATTGGCGTCGCAGCTGTCGCCCTCCTGGCAGGAGACCGTGAACGTGTTGGTGCCCTTGGTCAGTTCCGTGTACGCGTAGGTGTACGTCCAGCCCTTGTCCCAGGCGCCTTCCTCGGCGTGAGCGAAATTGCCCATGCGGAGCTTGCTGTTGGAGACCTTGCCGTTCACCGCGAGGGTGGTCTCGGCGTCCTTGCCAGGCACTCCGTAACCCACGAAGAGCGTGTACTCACCGGCCTTCGGGATGCCGTTGACGGTCCAGGTCACCTGCGCCCCGGTCTTGTTCAGACCCGCCACATAGACCCCGCCTGCGGCCTTCGCGCCCTCGACGTCGGACGCCGTCGTCGTGCCGCCCTCCAGCTTGAGGGTCTTGGCGTCCGTCTTCGGCAGCTCGGCGTCCTTCTTGGGCGGCTTCGTCGGCCTGTCGCTCGGCTCGACGGTCTCGGCCTGCGACGGCTTGCCGTCCGCCTCCGCGCCGTCGTCCTTCTTGTCCCCGTCGCCACCGAAGAGCAGGGCCGCGCCGATGCCTATGGCGACGACGGCCACCACCGCTATCGCCGCGATGAGCAGCCCCTTGTTCGGGCCCCGGCCCCGGCCCGAGGGCGCGGGGGCGTACTGCGGGTGCGCGACGGGCGCGCCGCCCGGCTGGGCCTCGGGCGCGGTGTAGTGCGCGTTCGGCTGGCCGTAGGCCTGCTGGGGCTGCTGCTGCGGAATCTGCTGCCCGTACGTCTGCTGCCCGTACGCCTGCTGCCCGTAGGCCGGGCGGCGGTCGCCGACCGCTCGGACGTGGTTGTACGAGGAGCGCGGACCCGGGTACCCATAGCCGCCCCCACCGCTCGGTGGAGTCGCTCCGGCGGCCTGCCCGTCCTCGTACAGGTAGCCGAACGGATCGTCGTCGCCCTGCGGCGCGCTCGGCGTGTTCTCGCCGTTATTGCCGGGCGTCATTCCCTGGTCACTCCCTCATATCGCTGACGCGGGGAGCCTACCCGGTCCAGGTGCGGCCAAGGGGTGGCGTTGACCTCATCGAGACCGCTATCCGGCCCGCCTGTGCTGCTTGGCACGTGAGCGTTTCTCCACGTACATCCGCTGGTCGGCGGAGTGCAACACTTCGTCGGCCGACATCCCGCAGTGCGCCCAGCCGATGCCGAAACTCGCCCCCACGCGGACCGCGCGTCCGTCGACGCGGATCGGCGGGATGATCGCGTTGCGCAGCCGCACGGCGAGGTCCTGGGCGTCCGCGCGGCCGAGGCCGTCCGCGAGGACGACGAACTCGTCGCCGCCGAGCCGCGCGACCGTGTCCCCGTCCCGTACGCCGCTGGTCAGACGTCTGGCGACCTCGATGAGGACGGCGTCGCCGGTGTGGTGCCCGAAGCGGTCGTTGATCGACTTGAAGCCGTCGAGGTCGCAGAAGAGGACCGCGAGGCCCTTGGTGCCGTCGTCCACGTCGCCCTCGCCGCCCTCGGGCGCGACGGTGTGGACATGGTGGTCGAAGCCGTCGTCCGTCTGGCGCGACGCGGGCCCGAAGTCGAAGCCGTGCTCGTAGGCGGCGTCGAGGGAGTCCACGGCGCTGGGCTGCCCCGCGTGGGGCCTGCGACAGAGCCGGGCGCCGAGCCTGGCCCGCAGCTCGGCGGAGTTCGGCAGCCCGGTCAGCGAGTCGTGGCTGGCCCGGTGCGCGAGCTGGAGCTCGCGCCGCTTGCGCTCCTCGATGTCCTCGACGTGCGTGAGCAGGAAGCGGGGTCCGTCGGCGGCGTCGGCGACCACGCTGTTGCGCAGGCTGACCCAGACGTAGGTGCCGTCGCGCCGCGCGAGCCGCAGCTCGGCCCGGCCGCCCTCGGCGGAGGTGCGCAGGAGCGTCCCGATGTCCTCGGGGTGCACGAGATCGGAGAAGGAGTAGCGCCGCATGGCCGACGCGGGCCTGCCGAGGAGGCGGCAGAGCGCGTCGTTCGTGCGCAGGATGCGGCCGTGCTGGTCGCCGCCCATCTCCGCGATGGCCATGCCCGAAGGCGCGTACTCGAAGGCCTGCCGGAAGGATTCCTCGCTGGCCCGGAGCGCCTGCTGCTCCCGTTCGAGGCGGACGAGGGCGCGCTGCATGTTGGCCCGCAGACGGGCGTTGCTGATCGCGATGGCGGCCTGGAACGCGTACATCTGGAGGGCCTCGCGGCCCCAGGCGCCGGGCCTGCGGCCGTTGCGCGGGCGGTCCACGGAGATCACGCCGAGCAGCTCGCCGCCGGCGCCGGTCGCGTACATCGGGGCGAAGAGGCGGTCCGCGGGGTGCCACTCGTCCTCGAAGCGCGGCTCGGGGCCCTCGGTGTACCACTGCGGGACGTCGTCGTCGTCGAGGACCCAGCCCTCGGTGTACGAGATGAAGCGCAGGGCGCCCCAGTACTCGCCCATGGCCAGGCGGCGCTCCCAGGCGTCGCGTGAGCCCACGCGACCGGTGATGAGCGCCTCGGCCGCGGGGTTGCCCGCGAAGGCGGCGACGACGAGATCGCCGTCCGGGCGTACGAGATTCACGCACGCCAGCTCATAGCCAAGGCCGTTGACGACGCCGTCGGCGACCGTTTGCAGCGTGTCCGCCAGGCTTCGGGCGGTGTTCAGCTCCGCAACCACCTGGTGCAGCTGCCGCAAGGTCGCAAGACGGACGTACGGCTCCGACTCGGTCTCCATGCTCGTTCTCCCCGAGACCTCGACAGCAACTCCAGGATGCGCAGCGCCCGCAGTGTCTTCTTCTGCTTCCGTGCCCTTGTGTTCCGCTTCCGTGCCTTTGTGTTCTGCTCCTGGGCCCTTGTGTTCTGTGCCCTTGTGCCCTCAGTGTCTTATTGCCACCGTCACTGAATCACAGCGAGCAGCTCACTCGGTACACAGGGTCAACAAAATATGGGTCCTGTGACTCAAGTCACAGATGGGACACCGCCGTTGGTCCAGACCCTTCCAGTGCAGCGCATCCGGCGGCACTCCGTGCCGTCTTCGGCAATCCTTTACTCGGAGCGTCCGCCACGCGCGCATGGCGGGGCCCTTCTCAGCCGCGGGACCTAGGACCGGTCTCGGCCCAGGGCCCGATGTGGCGGGGGAGCCACCCGGGCTAGCGTCGGCACCGTGGCTCACGTACTGAAGACTCTCCCGGCCCCGTCCACCCCGCGCCACCCGTCACAGGATGGGCATGCTGAGGGGGTGAGCAACGACGAGTTCCGCGCGGCCATGTCCCGCCTGGCCGCCGGCGTCGTCCTGGTGACGGCGCGCGAGCCGGGCCTGGACCCGGACGACCCGAGCGCCCCCGAGGGCGAGGACGTCGGCATGACGGCGACGTCCTTCCTCTCCGTTTCGCTGGACCCGCCCCTGGTGATGGTCAGCCTGCGCGAGGGGTCCCGGATGGACGACCTGCTGGCCGAGCAGCCGCTGTGGGCGGTCTCCGTGCTGGCCGAGAGCCAGCGCCACATCGCGGGCCGGTTCGCGATGAAGGGCCGGATCAGCGACCGCCTGCTCTTCGAGGACATCCCGTACGTACGGGGCGCCATGTCGGGCGCTCCAGTGATCGGCGGCGCGCTGGCGGCACTGGAGTGCCGTACGGAGCAGACGGTGCGGGCCGGTGACCACACACTGGTGATCGGCCGGGTCCTCACGGCGACCGTGCCGAGCGGGGACGGGGCGCCCCTCGCGTACTTCCGGGGCCGCTACCGGCAGCTCGGCTGACGGGGTCAGCCCCAGCCCTGGCCCGAGCGGCCGCGCTTGGTCTCGCCGCGCTGCTTCTTGTTGCGCAGCCTGCGCTCGTTGATGCCGCGGGGGATCTTCGTGGGGCGGCGCGGCTTGGGCGGCGGAGCGGTGGCCTCGGCGAGCAGCGAGACGAGCCGGGTGACGGCCATCTCCCTGTTGCGCCACTGGGAGCGGTGCTCGCTCGCCCGTACGCCGATGACGCCGCCGACGAGCCGGGGGCCGAGCCGCTCCAGGGCCCGCTCCTTCCAGACGTCCGGCAGCGCGCCGGTGTTCGCGAGGTCGAAACGCAGCTCCACCTGGGAGTCGCTGGTGTTGACGTGCTGGCCGCCGGGCCCGGAGGACCGCGAGAAACGCCACATGAGCTCGGCCTCCGGCAGGGAGACCGAACCGCGGATACGGAGCTTTTCCGGGGAGAGCCCCCCGGACCCCCTGCTGAGACCGGACATGCCTCCATGGTCCCGCGCCTGTCGGGCTCACGTCACGCTCTTTTCGCGGGGGCCCTTTCGAGCCCTCCCGGGCGCCCGGGTAAAGAAAGTAAAGGGACCTGGAACCCCGGGACGCTGGACGGCGTTGGTACCGGTGACGGTAGCTTCGTCCCCAGTACGAAGCGCCTAGTGCACACCGTGCGCACGCAAACGAGGGAAGGGACTCCCAAACAATGGCAGTAAGCCTGTCCAAGGGTGGCAACGTCTCGCTGACCAAGGAGGCTCCGGGCCTGACCGCCGTCACCGTGGGCCTCGGCTGGGACGTCCGCACCACCACCGGCACCGACTTCGACCTGGACGCCTCCGCGATCGCGGTGAACACGCAGGGCAAGGTCTTCTCCGACCAGCACTTCGTCTTCTTCAACAACAAGGCGACGCCGGACCAGACCATCGTCCACACCGGTGACAACGTCACGGGCCAGGGCGAGGGCGACGACGAGCAGATCAACGTCAACCTCGCGGGTCTGCCGGCCGACATCGAGAAGATCGTCTTCCCGGTCTCGATCTACGACGCCGAGAACCGCTCGCAGAACTTCGGCCAGGTCCGCAACGCGTTCATCCGCATCGTGAACCAGGCGGGCGGCACCGAGATCGCGCGCTACGACCTCTCCGAGGACGCCGCCACCGAGACCGCCATGGTCTTCGGCGAGCTGTACCGCAACGGCGCGGAGTGGAAGTTCCGCGCCGTCGGCCAGGGCTACGCCTCGGGCCTGGTCGGCATCGCGCAGGACTTCGGCGTCAACGTCTGAGTCGTGCGGGCCCTCCGCTCCCGCTGAGCGGACACCCCCGGAGCCCCCCGGTACACCGTCCACGGTGTACCGAGGGGCTTTCTCATCACCCACTAGTATAAATAATAGAATAGTGGACAGACGCGAATACGCGCGGATGAGGGGAAAGGAGCGCCGTGGGCGTCGTGCACGGTCCCTGGGTGCGGGCGGCGCTGCCGCTGTGCCTGCTCGGAGTCCTCGACGGCGAACCGAGGAGCTACGGATACGCGCTGCTCAGCAGGCTCGCCGACGCGGGCCTCGACGGCGTGAAACCGGCGACCCTCTACCCCGCCCTGACCCGCCTCGAAGAGGAAGGGGCCGTCGAGGTCGAGTGGGGCGCCGGTGAGGGCGGCCCCGGACGGAAGTACTACCGGATCACCGAGGAGGGGCGGGCGAGACTGCGGCGTGACCAGGCCGCGTGGGGTGACTTCACCCGGACCGTCGCCTCGCTCCTCCCAGAGGGGGACGCATGAGCAGCATGAGCAGGAAGCGGAACGCGGGACCGGACTGGGCCAGGGAGGAGGACGGGGACTGGGCGGCCACCGTCGAGCTGACCCTCGTACTGCGGCACCACGCGCCCGCCGGACTCGCCGACGAGGTGCTCGCCGAGGCCCACGAGATCGTGGGCGACGCCGGGCGCCCCGCGCTTGAGGTCCTCGGCGACCCGGTGGCGTACGCGCGCGCCGTCGCCGCCGAACGCATCGGCGAGACCCGTCGTGCCCGCCTCGACGTGCACGGCATGACGTCCGGCGAGCGGATCGTCGCGGCCCTGCTCTCGATCGGTTTCGTAGGTCTTGTCCTCTGCCTGATCGACTGGGTGCAGGACGGGCTCTGGGCGGACGTGACGCCGTCCGCCGTGGCGGGCGTCGCCGCGGTCGTGCTCGCCGTCGTGTGCGCCGCCGTCGCCTTCGTGGCCGGTACGGCGGGGCGGTCGCGGGTCATGTGGGGCTTCGCGGCGGGGGCCGTCGCCGCCATGGCGGGCGGCGCGGCCCTGGCGGTCGCCCTGCCGGAGGAACGGCTTCTCCGTGTGCCCGTGCCGGTGCTCGCGCTCGGCTGCGCGGCCGTGATGGCGGCGGCCGTGGCCCTTCCGGCGGCCCGTGTCGACCGGTGGTTCGACGCGCCGCCCCCGGCGGGCGACGACGAGGCGTGGCTGACCCGCCTCGGACAGCTCCTGCGCGGGCGGCACGCGATGCGGGCGGCCGAGGCCCGCGGCCATGTGCGGGAGGCACGCCAGCACCTCGCCGCCGCCCCCGCGGGCGAACGTGCCGAGGACGCCTTCGGGGACGTGGAGGTGTACGCGCTGCGGCTGGCCGAAGGCCCCGCCGCGAAGACCCGCCTGGCACGCCGCAGGCTGTACGGCACGGGTGCCGTGACCCTGCTCTTCGCGGCACTCCTGGCGGACGACCTGGCGACCGGCACGTACGACTCCCCCTTCTGGCCGACCCTGCACGCCGCACTCGTGGTCTTCCTGCTGTGGTCCTGCTGGACGGAGTGGCGCAGGATCCGCGCGACGGACCGGCCCCGGTGAACCCGCCGGGTGCGGCCGGATCGGGCCGGAAGGCCGTAGCCTGCGGCGCATGATCCTTGAACGGCTCGTGGCTGTCGACGGGGCACTGCCCGGGCACCTTCTGACCGAGGTGACCGCCCTCTACGCGTCGAACCACGCGTTCTTCGCGCTCAGCGGCGACCTTCCCGACCCGCACGACATCCGCGTCGAACACGTCGCCAAGTCCCTCGCGGACGAGCTGGCCCACCCGGACGCCGAGGTCCTCCTCGCGCGTTCGCGCGGGCGGCTCGTGGGCATCGCCGTGACGCTCGCCCGGCATCCCGACCCCGCCGACCCCGACCCGTGGATCGGCCTGCTGATGGTGGACGCCGCCCTGCACCGCACGGGCGTGGGCCGGGAGCTCGCGACGGCCGTCGAGGACCGGTTCCGTGCGGCGGGCAGGGACGCCGCGCGCCTCGCCGTCCTGGAGAACAACCCCGGTGCCCTGCGCTTCTGGACGGCGCTCGGCTACCTCGTCATCGGGCACCGCGAGGACCTCGCCCTGCGCCGCCCGTGCGCGGTCCTCCGCAAAGCCCTGTAGCGGTCCACCGCGCAGCCCAGCCCTCCGGGAGAGCCCTTCGGGAACGGGCTCAGGGCTGGTCCGGCCTGCCCTCCCCGTAGAGCCAGTCGCCCCAGATCCGGGAGACCTTCCTCCGGGCGTCGCCGCCGCCCGCGTGTTCCTCGACGTACTCGGTGAAGTCCCGCGTGCTCGCGTTGCCGTGCCGGTGCGCCGCGGCCCAGCCGCGCGCGAGGGCGCGGAAGGTCTCGTCGCCCACCGCCTGGCGGATCTTGTGGATGACCATCGCGCCCCGTTCGTAGACGGGCGGGTCGGAGATGTGCGCGGCGTCGGTCGGCCGGGCGGGCGGAAAGGCCCAGACGGCCTCGTCGTCGGCGGCGTCCGCGTACCGCTTGCCCGCGTAGAGCTGGTCGAAGACGTGCTGCGCGCTGTCACCGCCGTGGTCCTCGGCGTACAGCCACTCGGCGTAGGTCGCGAAGCCCTCGTTGAGCCACATGTCGCGCCAGGACATCGGCGTGACGGAGTCGCCGAACCACTGGTGGGCCAGTTCATGGACGAGGAGGCCGGTACTGGGGGCGCCGGGGAAGACGGGGCGGGTCTGCGTCTCCAGCGCGTACGCGATGTCCTCCTCGCGCTCGACGATCGCGCCCGCCGAGGAGAACGGGTACGGCCCGAAGTTCTCCTCGCCCCACTCCACGACGTCCGGGATCTTCGCGAGGACCTTCTCGCTCCGCTCGGCCTGCGTGGGGTCGACGGCCGTGACGACCGGAATCCCGCTCCCGGTCCTCGAGGTCCGCAGCTCGAACTTCCCCACCGCCACGGTCGCCAGATAGCTCGCCATCGGCTCGGCGCAGTGCCAGCCGAAGGTGGTTCTGCCGCCCCGGGTGGTCTCGTCGGTCAACTCGCCGCCCGAAACGGCCCGCAGCCCCTTCGGAACGGTGATCCTCAGGTCGTACGTGGCCTTGTCGCTGGGGTGGTGGTTGCCGGGGAACCAGGCCATGGAGCCGGTCGGCTGGCCGAGCGCGAGCGCCCCGTCGGCGGTCTTGAGCCAGCCCTCCTTCGAGCCGTCGGGGTCGGTGACGGTCTCAGGGGTGCCGGAGTAGCGCACGCGCGCGTGGAACGTCCTGCCCCTCGCCAGCTCGTCCGCCGGACGGATCGTCAGCTCGTCGCCCGCACGCCGGAAGCGTGCCCCCGTGCCCTCGACGGTGACATCGGAGACGTCGAGTCCGCGCAGGTCGAGGTTGAAGGCGCTGAGGTTCTTGGTGGCGCGGGCGGTGATCTCGGCGGTGCCGGTGAGGTGCCGTGAGGCGGGTTCGTAGCCGAGGGTGAGGTCGTAGTGCGTCACGTCGTAGCCGCCGTTGCCCAGCTTCGGGAAGTACGGGTCGCGCACCCCGTCCCCGCCCGGTGTGCCGCCGGTGCCCGCACCGCCGCAGGCACCCACGGAGGCGGTCGCGAGCAGAGTGGCGGCGCAGACGAGGGCGCGGGCGGCGGCACGGGCGGCGGGGAGTCTTCGCGGGTCCACGCGGTGATCTTATGCGGCATATGTGACGTACGGGCGGGCGCCCGCGTGAGCGGTGCGCTGTGCGGGCGGGCGCGCTCGCGAGGGTGCGCCCGCCCGCGTCCGTGCCTACGCCGCGTTCCGCAGCAGGGCCGCGAGTTCCGTGAAGCCGTGCCGCTCGGCGTGGGCGAGGGGCGTGACGCCGTCGCGGTCGGCGAGGGACGGGTCCGCGCCCGCGGCGAGCAGCAGCTCCACCACCTCCTGGTGGGCACGGCCGCCGTCCCCGAGGATCACGGCTTCGAGCAGGGCGGTCCAGCCGAGATCATTGACGTGGTCGACGTCGATGTCCGTGGCCCGCAGGACCTCACGTACGTACGCGACGTGCCCGCGCTCCGCCGCCGGGATCACACTGACCCCGCCGAACCTGTTCCGCAGCGTCAGGTCCGGGCCCGCGGGCAGCAGGACGCGCAGCATGGCGACACTGCCCGTCACGCCCGTGACCAGCCAGGGGCTGTCGGAACGGTGGTCCTGGGCGTTGACGTCCGCACCCGCGGCGACCAGGACCCGCGCGGCCTCGACGTGGTCGCCGATGGCGGCGAGCAGCAGGGGCGTGCGCAGCTCGGTGTCGCGGGCCTCGACGCGGGCGCCCGCGTCGAGCGCGGCGGTCACCTCTTCGGCGTTCCCGGCCCGTGCGGCGGTGAGCAGGCGCTGGTCGGCAGCGGTGTTCATGCGGGGGGTCCTCCTCGGCGGCCGGGCATCGGCGGTCGCCCTTCAGCGGTTGAGCGCGGCCACACCGGCGCGGGCGAACTTCTCGTCCAGGTCGCCGCTCGGGGCACCCGCGACGCCGATGCCCGCGACGGGCGCGCCCTTGGCGGTCACCGGCGCACCACCGGCGAGGAACAGTGTGCCGGGGATGTCCTTGAGATTCGGCGTCTTGTCCAGACGGCCCGCCAGCTCGGAGGTGGGGGCGTTCCAGGAGACGGCGGTGAAGCCCTTCCTCACGGCCGACTCGGGGGACTGCGGGCCCGCGCCGTCGCCGCGCAGCGTGACGATCGTGTTGCCGTCGCGGTCGACGACGGCGACGGAGACCCGCTGGTTCTCCTTCTTCGCGGCGTCGAGCGTGGCCTGCGCGGCCTTGGTGGCGGCGGCGACGGACAGGTGCGTGGACTGCGTGAGGTTCTTGCTGCCCGCGTCGGCGGTGACGGCGGCCTTGGCGGCGGCGTCGGGGGT
>NZ_JASKYR010001539.1:0-577 GCF_041028215.1 Streptomyces flavofungini | reverse complement strand
GTTCCTGTCCCGGCATCGGCTTGGGCCGCAACGCGCTGTGCTCCATGGCTCGCCTCCGGCCACAGCCCTACCCGGCGCGCACCCGCGCCGACGCCTCACGAACGGGTGACGTCGAGCCGCGCCGCGAGATCGGCGGCGGCCCCGCGCAGGGTGCCCGCGTGGCGCAGCTCCGTGCGGTGCACGACACGGGGCGCGGTCAGCGGAACGGCGACGGTGCCCGGTGCCTCGCGGGCCGCCGAGAGCGGCAGCAGGGCCAGCCCGTGGCCCGCCGCGGCGAGGGTGGCGAGGGTGCGCAGGTCGGTGCCGTCGTAGCGCAGCGCGGGCCGGAAACCCGCCGAACCGTTGGCCGTCCGGAGCCGGTCGAGGGGCAGGGCGGTGCCGGGGGCGTCGAGCCAGCGGGCGTCGACGAGGTCGCCGAGGCGCAGGCCGTTGCGGCGGGCGAGGGGGTGGTTGTCGGGGAGCAGGACGGCCACGGGCTCCTCGGCGACGCCGCGCGCGGTGAGCGGCGCGACGTCGGGKATGCGGAGCGGGTCACTGGGCGCGGCGAGGCCGTCGACCAGGCCCAGGTCCGCATCCC
>NZ_JASKYR010001538.1:0-672 GCF_041028215.1 Streptomyces flavofungini | reverse complement strand
TGCCCGGACTGCCCGTCGCTCTCGTACGCCGCGTCGGGCAGTCCGGGCACGGCCCCGAGCCGCAGCGCCTCCGGGGCGCGCCGGCACTCGACCGCGACGACGTTCAGCGGCGCGCCCGGCGGGTGCGCCCAGGGCGTCGGCCGTGTCCKSGTGGCGGTCGAGGAGCGCCGCACCCGGGGCCGCCGGGGCCGCCGTCTGCCACGGCCCCTCGCAGCCGAGCAGCGCCGCCACCGCGTCGCAGGTGTCGGGATGGGCGGCGAGCAGCGCGCACCCGGGACCGTCCGCCCCGTCCGCCCCGCCCGCGTGTCCGGGTGCCACGGCCGGTGCCGCCGCCGCCCGCCACGGCGGCGTCCACGCGTCCAGCGCGGCGAGGCGTCCGGGGAAGATGCTGCCCGCCTCGCGGATCAGCAGCGGGGCCAGCTCCCCGCCGTCCGCCCGCAAGGTGCTGATCAGGGTGGGCAGCCATGGCAGGAGCACGGGGTCCGGCAGCCGCGCGAACGCGTTGGAGACCGCCTCGACCACGAAACCGGTGAGCCCCGGCACCGGTTCGAGCGCCTGCACGAAGCCGCTGAGATAGCGCGGATACGAGGGCACCACCAGGGGGTTGCCGAGCAGCTCGTCGCAGCGGGCCCGCAGCTCGGCCCGGGAGAGCCGCCCGAGCTGAGTCTGCGC
>NZ_JASKYR010001537.1:0-536 GCF_041028215.1 Streptomyces flavofungini | reverse complement strand
GCCATGAGCCCCCTGGAGCGGCATCGCGACGCCGGAGCGTACGCGCTCGGCGTCCTCGACGCGGCGGACGCGTTCCGCTTCGAGGAGCACCTCGCGGGGTGCCCCCTCTGTCACCTCACCCTCGACGAACTGCACCTCACCGTGGAGCGGCTGCGGCACCACGGGCGGTCCCCGGACACCGCCGGGGCGGCGCCCCGAGCGGCGGACCGGGTGCTCGGCGAGCTCGGGCGGCTGTGCCGGGCCCGGCGCAGGCGGCGGCTGTGCGCCGTGGCCGTCGCCGTCGTCCTGGCGGTCGGCGCGCCCGTGGCGGCGGCGCTGGGTGTGGCGGGCGGCCGGACGGGTGACGACCGGGCGGTCGCCGCCTCGCTGACGGCGCGCGACCGGGCCTGGGGCACCGAGATCGACCTGGCGGTGCGCGACCCCGCGCCACGCTCACGGGTCTGCGAGCTGGTCGCCGTCGGCAAGGACGGCTCCGAACGGACGGTCACGACCTGGCGGACGCGGGGGCGGGACGCGGGCCGGGCGGCGGGGCGGAC
>NZ_JASKYR010001536.1:0-594 GCF_041028215.1 Streptomyces flavofungini | reverse complement strand
GTCCGACGGCGACGACTCGCGCGACGCACCCCCCGTCGTGTGGCGCACCGGCATCCGCTCCACCGAGCCCCACCTGCTGATCGCGGGCCGCCCCGGCAGCGGCACCACGACGCTGCTGCGGTCCATCGCCCTCCAGGCGCTCCAGTACGGCGACGTCCTCATCGTCGAGGGCAGCGGCACCGGTGACTACGCGTGCCTCGCGGGCCGCGACGGGGTGCTCGGCATCGAGTGCGGTCTCGCCGGGGCGCGCGCGAGTCTGGAGTGGGCGGCGCACGAGACCGAGCGCAGGCTGATCGCCGCCAACCGCGCCCGGCAGTCGGGCCACCACCAGCCCGAGGACATCAAGCGCCCCCTGTGGCTGCTCATCGACCGCCCGAGCGCGCTCGGCCATCTCGCGGCGGCCGACGGCCGCGAAGACCCCCAGGCGCTGCTCAACGTCCCGCTGCGGCACGGCAGGGCGGCGAACGTGACCGTCGTGGTGGCCGACCAGCTCGACTGCCTGGACACCCTGCACGACACCGTGCTGCAGCACACACGCGCGCGTGTCGTACTCGGACCCGCCGTCCCGCACCAGCTCGCGGAGGTGCTCGGCAC
>NZ_JASKYR010001535.1:0-609 GCF_041028215.1 Streptomyces flavofungini | reverse complement strand
TCGCCGGACTCACCGGCCGACCGGTGCCCGGCCACGCTTTCCTGGAGGCGACCCGTTGAAGGAGATCGATCCCACTCCCGCCGCCTTCGACGAACTCGACGGCGCCGCCGAGCGGCTCCTGGTGGCCGTCGCCGGGCTGAGTGACGCCGACCGCGAGGCCCGGGACGCCGAGATCGAGGCGGGGGCGCTGCTGCCCGCGGCCGAACTGGTCGACCGGGTGCGGGTAAGCGCCCGTTCCTGGCAGCGTGCCGTCCGGACGCTGCCGGGACCCGCCTGGGACGCCGCCATCGTGCCGTTCACCGGCGAGGCGTGCACCCCGCGCCGCATCCTCGTCATCCGCCTGCGCGAACTCGCCCTGCACCTGGTCGACCTCGACGTCGGGCGCGAGGTCGCCGACATCCCGCCGACGGCGCGCGACATCGTCCTCGACGATGTGCTCGGTTACTACGCCCAGGCCGAGAAGGTGCCCGCGTGCACCGTGCGCGACGCGCAGGGCGTCGAGTTGGCCCGGTTCGACGGCGGCGGCCCCGTGGTCGCCGGTGCCCGGGCGGACCTGCTCGCCTGGCTCAGCGGCCGTGGCGACGGCGCCCCGCTCGACGCGCCCGGCGG
>NZ_JASKYR010001534.1:0-622 GCF_041028215.1 Streptomyces flavofungini | reverse complement strand
CCGCCGCACCGGCGCTGTCCGCCGCCCGCAGCGCCCCCGTGAACTCCGGGTTCATCAACTGCCTGGCCAGCGACGACAGGATCGTCAGATGGGCGTCGTCGGCTCCGGCCGGAGCGGCGATCAGGAAGATCAGGTCCGCGGGGCCGTCCGGGGCCCCGAAGTCGATGCCGCGCGCCGAGCGGCCGAAGGCCAGCGTGGGCTCGGTGACGTGCGCGCTGCGGCAGTGCGGGATGCCGATGCCGCCGTCCAGGCCGGTCGGCATCTGTGCCTCGCGGGCCGCCACATCGGCGAGGAACCCGTCCAGATCGCTCACGCGCCCGAGGGCCACCATGCGCTCGGCGAGCGTCCGCGCGGCGGCTTCCTTGGTGTCGGCGGACCGGTCGAGTTCGAGATCGACCAGATCCGCGGTGATCATGTCGGTCATCGCGGGCTCCTTCGCGCGCGTATCGCCCGGCTGGGGGCGGGGGCTACAGGACCCCCCCCCCCCCCCCCCCCCCCCCCCCCCCCCCCCCCCCCCCCCCCCCCCCCCCCCCCCCCCCCCCCCCCCCCCCCCCCCCCCCCCCCCCCCCCCCCCCCGGCCACCATGCGCTCGGCGAGCGTCCGCGCGGCGGCTTCCTTGGTG
>NZ_JASKYR010001533.1:0-709 GCF_041028215.1 Streptomyces flavofungini | reverse complement strand
CCGGGGTGGCGGCGCCACCGGCCCCGGGGTGACCGCCCACCAGCCCGGCGCGGAAGAGGCCCTGCTCGACGCGGCGGGCCGCGGCGGTCTCCAGCGCCTCCCTGAGCGGCCCGTCCCGCAGGACCGCGCCGGTACCGAGCAGCCCCTCGACCACGGCGAGCGCCCCGGTGACGTCCCCGTGGCCGAGCCGCTCCCGCACCGCGGGCAGCGCGTCCGGGCTGCGGTGCACCGCGTCGATGCAGTTGGTCCGGGTCGTGATCGACCGCCGTCAGTACACCGTCCCGCAGTGCGATGCGGTGGACCTCGCCCCGGCACTGAACGCGGTGCGGATCAGCGTGAGCCGGGGCCGGGCGGAGGTCCGGAGGTGGCGCGGCGGACGCCGGGAGTGCCGCGCCGACGAGCGGATGCAGGCTCTCGGCGCCTCGGGCAGGACGCGCGCGGCGGCCTCCGGCAGCAGGGGCAGCGCGGCGACCTCCTGCGGTGGGAGCGCCCGCCGCACCGCCCGCACGGTCGGTGCGTGGCTCGCGTCGGGGGCGACGAGTTCGTGCACGACCCGTCGTCCGCGCGGACCCAGCCGTACGGTGAAGACGCCGCGCGACCGCCCCGCACCCTCCCACCACGACTGCCCCTCGGCCCGCAACAGCAACTCCGCCTCGGCGGCCCAACTGCCCACCGCCCAGCCGGAATCGGCGAACCCGGTCTGCCCGCT
>NZ_JASKYR010001532.1:0-338 GCF_041028215.1 Streptomyces flavofungini | reverse complement strand
ATGCGCTCTGGCCGCCGTCGCTACTGCTGCTGTTCTGCCGTGCTGATCTTGTGTGTCCATGGGTCGGTGACCTCGCGTCATCGCTCGCGCAGGAATGGCTGGTCGAACTGGTTGAACGCTGGGTTGAACATTCGGTTGATCAAGGAACGTCAGCTGATTGCTGTGTGTTTACCAGCGCCGGTCAGCAGACGTCAACGGCAGGTGAACCCCATGTGGCCTGCGGAAATAACGACTTGAACCCCAACTTCACCCGCATTGGTCAAGACCTCTGAAGGCGTCCTGGTGAGGGGGTGACGGCGGGGGGATGGCCTGGTGAGGACGTTCCCACGGGAGCGCGG
>NZ_JASKYR010001531.1:0-368 GCF_041028215.1 Streptomyces flavofungini | reverse complement strand
GGATCAGCCGGGGGTCCATGGACACGGTGGTGAAGGAGCCASYSTGKTCGYCGGAGGTGTGGGTGGCGTGCAGGGTGCAGTCGAAGTAGGCGACGCCGTCGAGGAGGACGGGGGCGCCGGAGTGCGCTCCCGCCCGCCAGGGGCGTCCGGTGAAGGCGGCGGTGCCGCGGGGCCGGGCCGGGTCGGCGAAGTGGCGGGCGTCCTCCTCCTGGCTCGCGGAGAGCACGCTGACCGCGAACGCGCCCCGGGCCAGGAGCGTGTCGTGCAGCCGGGAGGCGCGTCCCAGGCCGATGAGGATCAGCCGGGGGTCCATGGACACGGTGGTGAAGGAGTTGACGGTGGTGCCGTGTGGCGTGCCGTCCTGGGAG
>NZ_JASKYR010001530.1:0-488 GCF_041028215.1 Streptomyces flavofungini | reverse complement strand
CGCCACTACTCCCGAAATCACGGTTGTTTTCTCTTCCTGCGGGTACTGAGATGTTTCACTTCCCCGCGTTCCCTCCACACTGCCTATGTGTTCAGCAGCGGGTGACAGCCCATGACGACTGCCGGGTTTCCCCATTCGGAAACCCCCCGTGGATGCCTTGGCACCACCGTGCGCCCTTAAAAACTTGGCCACAGATGCTCGCGTCCACTGTGCAGTTCTCAAACAACGACCAACCACCCATCACCCCGGACCAGCAGCCCGAGTGCACTGGGGTCGGCATCGAAGGACAGGCTTCACAGCCCGTACCCTCAGATACCCAACAGCGTGCCCGGCCTCTTCCCGTCCGGAGATCGTGCGTTCCACGCTCTTACGAGCAGTACTGGCAGCCTCCGACCCGTGAAACAGGCCGAGTAGTCAACGTTCCACCCATGAGCAACCAGCATCAGACGTTCGCTGATGAACTGGCCTCTGATCAACCGGAGTTGATA
>NZ_JASKYR010000153.1:0-13393 GCF_041028215.1 Streptomyces flavofungini | reverse complement strand
GGGCACGGCTGGTCGGGGGTGGTGGTGGCGAGCACGACCGCGTCGACCTGTTCCGTGCTCGCGGACTTCAGCGCGCGCAGACCGGCCTCCACCGCCAGGTCGGAGGTGGCGGTGCCCGGCGAGACCACGTAGCGCTCGGCGATTCCGGTGCGGGAGCGTATCCACGCGTCGGAGGTGTCGAGGTGCCGCGAGAGGTCGTCGTTGGTCACCAGGTTCGGCGGCACATAGCTTCCGATGCCGCAGATCACCGCCGACCGGCCGAGAGGGCGGGCCGCGCCGCTCATGCGCCCGGCTCCGGGCTGCTGAGGACCTCGACGGGCAGGCCCATGTAGGCCATCCGCGACTCGGCCATCTCGTCGGTCCACTGCTCGGCCATGTCGTACCGCTGCTCGGGGGTGGTGTCGAGCATCCGTACGCCGGGCCAGATCTCGTAGTCGCCGATCTTGTCCGCGTGGTCGGCCATGCCCTTCTGGAAGAGCTCCTCGCGGTGGATGACGAACTCCCGGTCGGGGACCTCGTCCCAGAGCTTGACCCCGGCGCGCAGGATCTCCAGGAGCCGCGGGCGGTACTCGGGGTGGGCGGCGGCGTGGTCGCGCAGGATGGTGCTCGCGACCGTGAGGTGACGGATCTCGTCGATGGCGGTGCCGCGCGAGATCTCGCCCGTGGCGGGGGAGAGCGGCGTCCACTTGCGCTCGCTCAGCTCGGCGGCGGGGGCGAGGACACCCTCGATGACGATGGCGAAGACCGCCACGCCGCCGGGGAAGTCCTGCTGGTCGCGGACGATGTCGAGGGTGAAGTCGACGACCGGGTCCAGGACCCGCTTGCGGTAGTCGGCGGCCATCTCGTCGATGTCCTTGAGCAGCGTGTCCGCGGGCTCGCCGAGCTCCACCAGGTGGTTGCGGAAGACGCGGGCGTGCCGTGCCTCGTCGATGAGCTGGGTCGCGTAGAACTCCATCTCGGGGACGCCGGGGGCCAGCGACACGTAGTGGCCGAGCAGCCGGGTGGCGATCTCCTCGGACAGGCCGCGGAAGCCGAACTCCAGGATCAGCGCGTCCCGCAGCGGGCCCGGCGCCTTCAGGAAGTCGGGGACCGTCGCGTCCGCGTGGTGCCCGGTGGCGCCCCGGTCGCGCAGGGTGCCCTGCGCCACCGAGGTGAACCAGTAGGCGAGGTCGCAGTCGTCGGGGCCGAGGGTCAGTTCCTTCGCGCCGTCGAGTAATCCCGGCGCCTTGTCCCAGTCGGCCTCGGGGGCCACAGAACCGCTCATGATGCCGTTGTCTCCTTCGTGGTGCGGGCGGGGTGCAGGGCGCCGGCGACGAGATCGCCCGCGTAGCTGAACAGCGGCGGCGCGCTCTCGGCGGTCGCCCGCACGACGTAGCCGAGCAGGACCTCGCCGTCGCCCGCCCGGTGCGTGGAGTGCACCCGGCAGGTGTAGTGCGCGAGCGCCCCGCTCAGGCGGGGGGCGTGGGCGTAGGAGTCGTCCGTGTAGGGCAGGCCGTCGAACTGGGCGCTGCCGTCGGGACGGGAGCTGTCCGCGAACCACCGCGCCAGGTCGCCCTGACCGCCGTCGAGGACGTTGATGACGAAGCGCCCCTCGGCCGCGGCGAGCCGCGCGAACGATGATCCGGGGCGCATCGCGACCCCCACGAGCAGCGGCTCCCGCGAGACCAGCGTGACCGTGCTCGCCGTGGTGCCGTGCAGCACCCCGGCGTGGCCCACGGTGAGGACCGACACGGGCGACGCCAGGTGGTACAGCGCCCGGCGACGTTCGGCGGGGTCCTGCCGCACCGGGCGGCGCAGCGTGGTCAGCGTGCTCATCGCAGGGCCTCCTCACGGGCCGGAGCGGGCGCGGGGGCCGCCGCGGGGACGGGCCGCTTGACGATGTGGCCGACCGGCACCGGGTCCTGGGCGTGCCCCACCGGCTTGGGGTGTTCGAGGCCGAGGTCGTCGAGGAGCCGCAGATAGCCGCTCTGGCGCACCGGCTCGAAGGGCAGCGCGAAGGACTTCATGAAGTTGCCGAAAAGCCCGCGGTCGCCGAAGAGGTGGAAGGGCAGTACGAGCAGCGCCCACTCGGGACCGATCAGCCAGCACCAGGCGGCGGCCACCGCGGCCTGGGTGATGAGGCTGTGCATGACGTTGTAGAGGACGTAGTACACCTTCGAGATGGGCTGCCCGCCGCTGCGCTTGAACGCGATGGCGCCGGGGATGTAGCCGATCAGGTCGATGTAGAGGAACAGCGCGACCGCCGGAATCCAGCGGATCTCGCCGATGTGGGCGATGAGCAGGCCGGTGGAGACCGCGAAGCCCACCAGGTACTCGGCGCGGTGCAGCGAGTACGTCTTCGGTGTCTCGAAGGGGTTTGCCTGGTCCATGGCTGGTCAGCTCCTGGCGGGTCTCAGGCGCCGACTGCGGCGGGCTCGGTGAGCTCTATGCCGCCCGCGACACGGGTGGCGGGGAACAGGCCCGTCAGCGACCAGGCGACGGTCTCCTTGATGACGCGCTCGGCGATCGGGTCGAGGATGCCCTCCAGGCTGGGGATGCCGAAGTCGAAGTCCGCGTCGAAGCGGACCGCGACGTCGTCGCCCTGCTGGGTCAGCGCCCAGACGCCCACGAAGGAGTCGAAGTCGCCGTCGCTCTGCTCGAAGCGGATCTCGCCCTGCTCCGGCAGGAAGACGTCGTCCTCCGTCCAGCGAAGGAGACCGCTGCGGAAGTGCAGCTCCCAGCTCGAACTGCAATTCGGCTCGGGCAGGGTGGCGTGCACCGTGGTGGAGTTCACGTGCGGGGCCAGGTCGGGGTACTTCTCCCAGCGCCGCACGGCGTCGAAGACCGTCGCGATCTGCTCCGCGGGGACCACTGCTTCCAGTTCAACGTGTCGCACGATCAGTTGCCGCCTTTCGGCATGGTGGCCGCGCCCCGCACGAGGTCGCGTGTGGCCAGGTCGAAGGAGTTGAGGAGGAACTCCACGTCGGTGTCGCTCAGGACGGCGGGCGGCGTGAACCGGACCACCGAGCTGCCGTTCATGGAGTGGTTCGCGACCACTCCGTGGTTGAAGAGCTCGATCAGCAGCTCGCCGGCGAGACCGGCCTCGATGAGCTCCACGCCGATGAGCAGGCCCTGGCCCCGTACCTCGACGACGAGTTCGGGGATGTTGCGGTACGCGATCTCGGAGATCCGCGGCAGCAGCGCGGCGCCCAGGTCGGTGGAGCGGGTCACCAGGCGGTCTTCCTTCATGGCCCGCACCGCGCCCTGGACCGCGGCCATCAGGACGGGCTGTCCCGAGAAGGTGGCGGTGTGGACGTAGGGGTCCTTGTCGAAGGGGCGGAACGCCTTGCGGGTGGCGACGGCCGCGGAGACCGGCAGGACGCCGCCGCCGAGGGCCTTGCCCGCGAGGAGCACGTCGGGACGTACGTCCTCGAAGTCGGCGCCCCACCACTCGCCCAGGCGGCCGAAGCCGGACTGGATCTCGTCGAGGATCAGGAAGCCGTCGTGCTCGCGGACCAGTTCCTCGACGCGCTTGAGGTAGCCCTTGGGCGGGATGATGACGCCGCCCTCGCCCTGGACGGGCTCCAGGATGACGCAGACCTCGCCCGGGTGGGCGGCGAGCTCCGCCTCCAGGGCGTCGGCGTCACCGAAGGGCAGGTGGTGGAAGTCGGGGACCAGCGGCCTGAACGGCTTCTGGTAGACCTCCTTGGCGGTGGCGGACAGGGCGCCGAGGGTCTTGCCGTGGTAGCCGCCCCGCATCGAGATCGTCCGCTTGAAGCCGCCCGCGCGGGCCAGCTTCAGGCCCGTCTCCACGGCCTCGGCGCCCGAGAGGCCGAAGTGGACGCGGTCCAGGCCCTCCGGCATGACGGAGACCAGGGCCTCGGCGGCGCGGGCCACCGTCGGTTCGAACAGGATGCGGGTCGCGGTGGGGTGGGTACGGAGCTGGCGCTCGACCTCCTCCATCACGATGGGGTGGCGGGCGCCCATGATGAAGACGCCGTAGCCGCCCGCGTTGAGGAAGCGCTCGCCGTCGCTCGTGGTCAGCCAGGCGCCCTCGGAGGCGACCTCCATGTGGCTGCCGAACAGCTCGGCGAGGGTGGCCCTGCCCTTGCTCAGATGGGCCCGGTACAGGCCGAGGATCTCGGCCTCGTCGTCGGCCGGGGGAGCCGCGGTCGCCGGGTTTTCCTGGATTACGGTCACGGTTTTCTCACTCCAATGAAGCGGGTGCGAATCGGGGCTGCGGGTCAGGCGAGGACCAGCGGGCCGCCGTCGAAGTAGCGCAGGAGCGGCTCGGCGGCGGCGCCCCGGCCGGGCGGGTGGAAGGCGATCGCGCCCGAGGCGGCGGCCGCGAGGGCGTGGCCGGAGGAGCGGATGAAGTCCAGGCCGCCGAGGAGTTCCAGGGACTGCGAGGTGATGCGGGGCAGCGCGTTCTGGATGGCGTAGCGGGCCACGAGCACCCGGGCCACCGAGGCCTCGTCCGGCTCGGGGCCGATCGCGCGGGCCACGCCTTCCAGCAGCGACAGGGCCGCCTCCAGCTCGACGCCGAGCGCCGCGCGCTCCTGCACCGAGCCGCGCTCGCGCTCCTGCACCTGCTCGACCAGGGACGCCGCGGCACCGAGGTAGCCGGCGGTGATGAGCATCTCGAACCAGACGAATCCGGCGGTCTGGAGGTCGTCGAGGCGGCGCGGGTCGTCCGCCCCGGCCCGTACGACCATCTCCTTCGGTACGAAGACGTCCTCGAGCCGGACCTCGTCGCTCTCGGCCCCGGCCAGCAGGTCGTTGCCCCAGAAGGGGTGGACGGAGAGGCCGGGGGCGTTGGCCGGGACCAGGGCGAGCGCCAGCTCGGGGTCGCCCTCCAGGCCGTGGATGGCGATGCTCGCGGTGAGCAGGCTCATCGAGTGGGCGAGGCTGCACGGCTTCTTGGAGCCGGAGAGCAGGTAGCCGCCCTCGACGGGGCGCGCCGTCACCGAGGGGGTGAGGATGTTCTGCTCGGTGCGGCCCTCCGCCCAGCCGGAGGCCATGACCCGCTGGTCGGGGACGACGCGGCGCAGCAGTTCGCTCTGCGCGTCGGTGAGCCGGCCGTCGGCGCTCGCCAGGGAGTACAGCATGGCGACGGTGAAGTGGTGCATGGAGACGGCCGCGGCGAGCGACGGCGAGAGGGACCCCAGGGCGAACTGCGTGTGCAGCGCGTCGAGGGGGTTCGCGCCATGGCCGCCGTACTCCTCGGGTATCAGCAGGCCGACCCCGCCGTGGATGCGGAAGAGGTCGATGATGGGGCTGCCGGGTTTCTCCCGCTCGGCGTAGGGGATTTCCGCCAGTTCCTTGAGCAGGCCGGGGTGGTAGCGCTCGGAGACGGCCCGAGCGGCATCGAGGGAACGCACGTCAGAACCTCCGGAGAAGAGGGGGGAAGGGGCTGTTCGGCCGTCAGTCGTCGAAGGCGCCGAAGACCGCGTCGTAGGGGCTGACGTCGCGCGCGATGCTGACGCCCTGCACGTGGGAGGTCTTGAGCATCGGGTAGTTGGCCTCGCCGAAGGCGCCGCCGGTGCGTCCGGTGCCGCCGTGGCTCGGCAGGTAGGGCAGGAAGCCGATGTGGGAGTCGTTGACCTTCAGCAGGCCGCCGTTGACGACGCGGCGCACGAAGGTGTCGATGACGTGGTCGGAGCGTGACCAGAGCGAGTTGCGCAGGCCGTACTCGTTGGAGTTCACGAACTGGAGGAAGTCCTCCAGGAGCGCGTCGTCGTTGTCCGCCTCCGGCACGATGACCGGGATCAGCGGGAAGAACGTCTCCTCGCGCACCACGTCGTAGGTGCGGGCCCGGTCCAGGCCGTCCACGCGGACGACGGTGGGCTGGAGGAAGACGCCGGTCTCGGAGACCGTGCCGTCCAGCTCGGTGCGGTTGCCGCCGGTGAGCAGCTCGGCGCCGTTGTCCAGGGCCTGGCGCAGCAGCCGGAAGAAGCGCTCGCTGCGGCGGACCGGGGAGAGGAGCACGTCCTCCTCCTCGGGGTAGCCCGGCTTGATGCCCTTGACCTGCTCCTGCACCTCGGCGATGAGCGCGTCGGCGACGTCCGGGTGGACCAGGACGTAGTTGGGGACCATGCAGATCTGGCCGGAGCCGAAGAAGGACTCGGTGATGGCCTCCGCGGCCCACTTCACGTCGGCGTCCTTCCACACCACGATGCCGTCGTTGCCGGCGAGTTCGAGGATGGGCTTCTTGCCGTTGGCGACACAGGCCTGCTCGAAGCGGAGGCCTTCCTGGCTGCCGCCGATGTAGAAGATGTCGTTGATCAGCGGGTCGGTGACCCAGCGGTCCATGGTCTGCTTGGGGTTGCTGCACACCGCGTTCAGGACGCCGGGCGGGGCGTCGAACTCCTCCAGGATGGGGGCAACGATGTCACGCAGCAGCCACATGGTGGACAGGGCGATGCTGCGGGGGGCCCGGACGACGACGGCGTTGCCGGCCATCAGGGCGAGCACGGAGAGCGCGGCGCTGGGCAGCGGCGCGTTCTGCGGCGGGTTGAAGGCGACCACGCCGTCGGGCTGGCGCTGGAGGATGAGCTTGCGGCCGCCGTACTCCTTCTCGACCCGCATCTGCTTGGCGTACCAGCGCAGGCTTCCGGGCGCGTAGATCTGGAGGAGGCAGCTGAGCTCCCAGCGGGCCAGCTTCAGCGGGTGGGACTCGGCGACCAGCATGTCGAGGAACTCGTCCTGGTGCTTGATCAGTTCCTCGCGGAAGCGGGCGCCGATGCGCATCCGCCGCTCCTGCGGGACGGCCGCCCACTCCTGGGCCGCCGCCGCGGCGGCCTGGGTCGCCAGGTCGATGGCGGAGTCGTCGGCGATCGCGCACCGTCCCACCACGTACGGGTGGTTGGCCGCGTCGGATTCGGGGTCCTGCTCCAGGGTGCGCTTGAGGCTCACGCTGGTGAACACGTCTTCAAGGAGCGAGCGACCGCTGACGGTGTAGACCCACCCGTCACCGGCGACGTCCTTGCCCGCGATATAGAGGTCATAGCTCTTGAGGTCGGAATGTGCCGGAGCACTTTCCTCCTGTATGGCGCCGCGCAGCATATCCAGCCTTTCGGGGTGGGGTATCTCCGAGTGCTTTCCGATCCGGTGAGCTCTTGCGAAGCATCTCGATCGTGGCAGCGGCATCTGACTCGGCGCTGACGCGGTGCTGATCGCACGGGACGCCGAACCGATTAAGTCAATCCTGTGGTCAATCGGCGTGCCGACGACTGAGTGGCGGGCGCGAAGGGTACGCGCGCGACGTCAGTGGGGCGTCAGGGGTCATTGCTTCCATGGCCGCATGTCTCCCCTACACATGACACTTCAGCAATTCCGCGAACTGCCGCGGACCGAGCTGGCCGAGGAATTGGAGCTGCTCCTCGTCGGCAAGTTCAGGGAGAGCCTGCTCATGGACGACGACGAGGACCTCCCGCTCGACATCAGCTACTTCGACCTCGGCCTCACCTCGCTGAAGCTCACCGAGATGCGGCAGACCCTCGAAGACGTCCTCGGCGTCTCGATCAACGCCAACGTGCTCTTCAACGAGCCCACGGTCAGCCGCCTCCTCGACTACCTCGTCGACGCGGTGTCCGACCCGTCCCACGCGATAGCCGGCGCGACACCCGGCACCGACTGATCTTCAGGGTCCCGGACAGAAGGAGACGCGGAATGCCGCACGAGGAATCAGAGAAGAACCAGGTGCCGGACGGGGCGCCCGAGCCGATCGCGATCGTCGGTGTCGGCCTGCGATTCCCCGGCGGCAGTAATTCGCTGGATGAATTCGATGCCTTTCTGCGCGAGGGGCGTTCGGGCATCGGGCCCATTCCCGGCGACCGCTGGGACGTCGAAGCCTTCACTCCGCAGAGCCCGGACGACAAGGGCAAGATTCACACCACGTCCGGTGGATTCCTCGACCGCATCGACCGTTTCGACGCGTCTTTCTTCAACATCTCCCCGAAGGAAGCGCAGTACATGGACCCGCAGCAGCGCATGCTGCTGGAAACCGCCTGGCAGGCTCTGGAGCACGCCAACATCGACCCGGCGCCGCTGCGCCGCGGCAACGGCGGCGTCTACATCGGGGCCAGCTCCATCGACTACGCCCTCGAACTGGACTCCCTGCCCTACGAGGAGCTCGACGGCCTCCTCGCCTCCGGCATCACCATGTTCCCGCTCTCGGGGCGGCTCTCGTACTTCCTCGGCTGGCGCGGCCCGAGCATGAGCATCGACACCGCCTGCTCGTCCTCGCTCGCCGCCCTGCACGTCGCCGTCCAGGGCCTGCGCGCCGGGGAGACCGACATCGCGCTCTGCGGCGGCGTCAACGCCCTGCACCACCCGCGCATCCCGGTCATGTTCTCCAACGCGCAGATGCTCTCGCCCGACGGCCAGTGCAAGACCTTCGACGAGTCGGCCGACGGCTACGCCCGCGCCGAGGGCTGCGGCATCGTCGTCCTCAAGCGCCTCTCCGACGCCACGCGGGACGGCGACACCGTCCTCGCCCTGGTCAGGGGCACCGCCGTCGGCCAGGACGGCGACAGCGCGGGCCTGACCGTGCCCAACGGCCCCGCGCAGGAGAAGGTCATCCGCGAGGCGCTCGACGCGGCGGTGCTCACCCCCGGGGACATCCAGTACGTGGAGGCGCACGGCACCGGCACCCCGCTGGGCGACCCCATCGAGTTCGGCGCCATCGGCGACACGTTCGCCGACTCGCACACCAAGAGCGACCCGCTGCTCGTCGGCTCGGTGAAGACCAACCTGGGCCACATGGAGCCCGCCTCCGGCATCGTCGGCGTCATCAAGGCGGTGCTGCAGATCCGCTCCGCCACGATCTACCCGCACCTCAACCTCGACACGCCCTCCGGCCGCATCCCCTGGGACCTGTACCCGGTGCGGGTGCCCACGGCGGCCGAGCCGTGGAAGGCACCGGTCCGGCGCGCCGTCGTCAACAGCTTCGGCTTCGCGGGCACCATCGGCGCGGTCGTCCTGGAACAGCCGCCCGCGCGGCCGGAGCGCGACACCGAGGGCCTCGAAGCCCCCGCGACCCCCCTCTTCACGCTCTCCGCGAAGACCGCCGCCGCGCTCCGCGACCAGGTGGCCGCCTACCAGCGCCTCCTCGCCGACGACCCGGACCTGCCGGTCGACGCGCTCAGCTACACCGGCAACGTGGCCCGCACCCACCACCCGTACCGGATCGCGGGCCCCGTCACCGACCGCGCCGCCCTGACCAGGCTCCTGGACAAGGCCGCCGACCGCGACCACGAGGGCCCGTCCGGCATCCGCAAGATCGCCTTCATGTTCAGCGGCCAGGGTGCGCAGTACGCGGGCATGGGCGCCGCCCTGTACGAGCGCTTCCCGGTCTTCCGCCGCCACGTGGACGAGTGCGACCGCCTCTTCTCGGACCACCTGGACCGCTCGATACGGGACCTCGTCGTCGGCACGGCTGAGGACCCCGGGGCGATCGACCGGACCGAGTACACCCAGCCCGCCCTGTTCACCCTGGAGTACGCGCTCGCGCAGCTCTGGATGTCCTGGGGCGTCCGCCCCAACGTGCTGATCGGGCACAGCATCGGCGAGGCCTCCGCCGCCGCCGTCGCGGGCCTGTTCAGCCTTCCCGACGCCGTGACGCTGGTGGCCGCGCGGGCCCGGCTCATGCAGGCGGTGCGCGCGAAGGGCGGCATGGCCGCGGTCGCCGCCCCCGCCGAGGACGTCCTGCCGCTCCTTGAGGCCCACCCGGACCTGGCGCTCGCCGCGTCCAACGCCCCCGACCAGTGCGTGATCTCCGGCGGCGCCGAGGCGCTCACGCAGGTCACCGCCGCACTCGCCGCGCAGGGGCTGCGCGTCGACCAGCTCGCCGTGAGCCACGCCTTCCACTCGCCGCTCATGGCCGAGGTGTACGACGACTTCCGCGCCGCACTCGACGCCATCACCTTCCGCGAGCCGGCCATCAGCCTGATCTCCAACGTCACCGGCAAGCTCGCCCGCTTCCGCGAGATCGGCACCCCCGACTACTGGGTGCGCCACATCGGCGAGCCCGTGCAGTTCCTCTCCGGCATCCGAGCCGTCGCCAAGCGCGGGCGGCACGCCCTCGTGGAGATCGGCCCCTCGACCGCGCTGACCGCGCTCGCCCAGCGTTCGCTGCCCGTCGAGGACCACCTCTGGCTGGCCAGCCTGCGGCGCCGGGACCGGGGCGGCGACACCACGCTGCGGGCCCTCGCCGAGTACTACGCCGCGGGCCTCCCGGTCTCCTGGTCCGGCTACCACGAGGGCCGTGCCGTACCGGCCAAGCTGGCCCTGCCCACCTACGCCTTCCAGCGCAAGCGCTACTGGCTGCCCTCGGTGACCCCGCGCAGGGGCGGCGGCCAGGGCGGCGCCGCGCACCACCCGCTGCTCGGCGCCGAGGTGCGGCGCGAAGAGGCGGCTCCGGTACGGGAGTTCACCGCCGAGTTCACTGTCGAGGAGCTCGGCGCGCTCGCCGACTTCGCCGACGGCGACCGCACGGTACTGCCCGCCGGTGCCTATGTGGACCTGCTCCTCGCCCTCCAGGACGCCGTGCACGGACACACCCGCGCCGCCGTCCGCGCCCTGCGCCTCGGCGAGCCGCTCACCCTCACCGCCGAGACCCCCCTCACGCTGACCACCCGGGTCACGCCCCGTGCGGACGGCGACGCCGAGGTGACGGTCCTGACCGCCGTCGAGGCGGGCGAGGGCCAGGAGGCCGGGGAGCGCGTGCACGCCACCGCCGTGCTCGCGGCCGTGCCCGACCAGGACGAGCCCGCCCTCGCGGGCCTCGCCCTCGACGCCGCCGCTCTCGCGAGCGACGCCGAGGACCTCTACACCGACCTCGCCTCCGTCGGCCGCCCGCACGGCCCGCGCGCCCGGGTCCTGCTCGGCGCCGCCCGCCACCAGGAGGGTGTCGCCTCGGGCGAGCTGGAGTGCCGGGGCACCACCGCCGTCGAGCAGGTCCCCGCCGAGCTGGTCGAGGCCGCGCTCCAGGCCGCCGTCGCGCTCGACCCGGAGGGCCCGGTCTTCCTCGCCCGCGAGATCGCCTCCGTACGGCACTTCAAGAAGCCCCGGGGCGAGCGGCTCGGCGTCGTCGCCCGGGTCCGCACGGAACGGGACCGGCGCGTCGCCGACATCCTGCTCTCCGAGGACGGCCGCCCGGTGCTCGAACTCGGCGGTGTCACCCTGGCCCGCCCCGAAGGACCGTCAGGTCAGCGGCAGTTCCTGCACCGCCCGGAGTGGGTGCGCCGCGCGCTGCCCGCCCTGGACGGCACCGCGCCCCGGCACGCGCTGCTCCTGGGCGGCGGCCCGGCCGGCCCCGACGGCGGCGCCCTGCGGGTCACGCCGGTCGCCGACCTCGCCGCGCTCAAGGCGGCCCTCGACGACACCTCCGTCACCGACGTCTGCTGGGTCTGGCGGCCCACGCCCGGCGACTTCTCCGCCGAGCTGTTCCGCGCCGAGTGCGAGCGCAACTACCGCGAGCTGCTCGGCCTCGTCACCGTCCTCGACGCCGCCGCGCAGCAGCGCCCGCCGCGGCTCTGGCTGGTCACCGAGGAGGCCCAGCGGCTGCCGGGCGACCGGCCGGGCGACGGCGCGCACCTCGCCGCCGCCACCCTCTGGGGCTTCGGCCGCGTCCTGCTCACCGAGTCGCCGCAGTACCGGACGACCCTGGTGGACGTCGAGCGCGGCGGCCTGACGGCACTGTTCGACGAGTGCCGCGCCGAGGCGCCCGGCGAGCACCAGGTCGCCCACCGCGCGGGCCGCCGCTACGTCCGCAGGCTGCTGCCCGGCGACGCGACCCGCACCTGGCCCGGCGGCTTCGCCCTGCACACCCCCGGCTCGGGCGACCTCTCCGATCTCTCCCTGGCACCCGTCGAGGACCGGGCGCCCGCCGCGGGCGAGGTCCAGGTGCGGGTCGCCTCGGTCGCGCTGACCGCGCAGGACGCCCGTACCGCCCTGGAGGGCGAGGAGTCCGGCGGCACCGGCCCCGTCCTCGGCTCCCTTGCCGCGGGGACCGTCCTCGCGGCGGGCGCCGAGGCCGCGTTCACCGCGGGCGACGAGGTCTACGTACGCCATGACGGCGCCCTGCGCGCCACCCTCACCGTGCCCGCGTCCGCGGTGGCCCTCGCGCCGGGCGCGGCCGGGGGCGGGGAGCGGGAGGGGGCGACGGCGTTCCGGCTCGMCGAGATCGGCGAGGCGCTGCGCACCGCGGCGGCGGACACCGGCACCGAGGTGTGGGTGGACGTGCCCGGCGGCCCCGACGCCGAGCCCGCCCCGGCCCGCGTCCGCCCCGACCGCACCTACCTGGTCACCGGCGGTCTCGGCGGCCTCGGCCTGGTCACCGCGCGCAAGCTGGTCGAGCTGGGCGCCCGGCACCTGACCCTGGTGAGCCGGGGCGGCCGGGCGACCGACGAGGCCGCGCAGGTGCTCGCCGAACTGTCCGAGCGGGCCGAGGTCGCCATCGTACGAGCGGATGTGAGCAGCCCGGAGGACGTGCGGCGGCTCGCCGACGGCCTCGCGGCGGGGCCGCGTCCGGTGGGCGGCGTCGTGCACGCGGCGGGCTCCTTCGACAAGCGGCTCATCGCCGAACTGACCTGGGAGTCCATCGACGCCCAGCTCGCCCCGAAAGCGTACGGCGGCTGGCTGCTGCACGAGGCCGCCGAGGCCTCCTTCCCCGAGCTGGAGTTCTTCGTCACCTACTCCTCGATCGCCTCCGTGCTCGGCGGCGCGACCCAGGGCCACTACGCCGCCGCGAGCGCGGGCCTGGACAGCCTCGCCGAGTGGCGCGGCCTGAAGGGGCTGCCCGGCCTCTCGGTCAACTGGGGCGCCTGGGCGCGGGTCGGCATGTCGGCCCGCCTCGACGAGCAGCTCGCGGCGGAGATCGACCGCAGCGGCGTCCGCTTCTTCTCGCCCACCCGGGCCCTGGACACCCTGGCCAGGCTCTGGCAGCGACCCGGCAGCCGCCGGGTGGTCGGCGAGTTCGACTGGGCGCGCTATGTGTCCGGCGGCGGTGTGGAGGACGCGTTCTACGACCGGCTGGCCCGGCAGGACCAGGCGGGCGCGGACGGCACCGGCCTCGACCTGGGCGCCCTGGTGGCCCTGCCGAAGCCGGAGCGGACCGCCGTGATCGCCGCGGCCGTGCGCGAGCAGGTGGCGGGCGCGCTGCACATGGACGCCGGTGACGACCTCGACGCGAACGCCGAGTTCGTCTCGCTCGGCCTGGACTCGCTGATGGCCCAGACCGTCAAGGGCGGCCTGGAGACGCTGTTCCGGCTGCCGCTCCCCGCCTCGCTGACCTTCGACCACCCCACGGTCCGCAGGCTCACCGAGTTCCTCGACGGCCGCCTCGCCCCCGCCGCCCAGCAGCACCCCTGAGACACCGCCGGGGCGCGGCGGCCACGGACCACCCGTGACC
>NZ_JASKYR010001529.1:0-537 GCF_041028215.1 Streptomyces flavofungini | reverse complement strand
GTGCTGGCTCTGGCGGTGCCGGGGCGGGGGGTGCCTCKTCCGGGGGTGCCGGTGCCGCTTCCGAGGGTGCGGAGGGTGAGCGGTGACCGGCTGGCTGCCGAGCCCCGTCGAGGAGCTCTTCGGCGCGGACGCCACGGCCGACGAGTCGTACGACGTCCTGACCGTCGACGTGCCCCCGGCCCAGTGGCTCACCGCCCTCACGACCGCCCGCACCACGCTGGCCTGCACCTASTTCGACTGGCTGAGCGCGGTCGACGAGCCGGGAACGGGTTTCCGGGTCTGCGCCCACGTCGTGGCACTCGCCCCCGTACGACGCCTGCTGCTCCGTACGACGGTCGCGCACGAGACCCCGGCGCTCGCCTCGGCCGTCGGCGTCTACGCGGGCGCCGCCTGGCACGAGCGGGAGACCCACGAGATGTTCGGCGTGACGTTCGAGGGCCACCCCGGGCTGACCCCGCTGCTGCTCCCCGAGAGCTTTGAGGGCCACCCGCTGCGCAAGGACTTCGTGCTCGCCGCCCGCGTCGCCAAGGCCTGGCC
>NZ_JASKYR010001528.1:0-593 GCF_041028215.1 Streptomyces flavofungini | reverse complement strand
ACGGCAAGCAGCCCCCCGGGCAACGGCGCGAGGGACGCCCCCGGCGCCCCAGGGGGCAGACGCACATCCCCGCCGGAGACGGCCCCGCACCTTGACTCCGTCACATTCCCCCGGTACCCAGTCAGCTAGGGAGCCGGCGGGAGGCCCCCACGGAGGTGACGCATGTCCGCTTCTTCTGCGTCCGCTCGGCACGAGACACGCGCCCTGCTGCGCGCCCACCTCGCGGCAGCGACGAGCTACCGCCACCTGACACGCCACTGCCCCATCTGCCACCGGCTCCTCCGGCTCGCTCAGGAGCCCTCCCTGACCGCCTCGGGCGAGCCGGACGCCCCCGGCCCCGGTCGGGAGGACTTTCGTCCCCRCGCATGACCAAAGCTGGCGCGCGGGTCACCCGCCCGGTGGGAGGCTGAGGGAGAGGGCCGCCGGAGAAGCCCCCGAGCCCCTCTAGCCCAGGGGCCTCGCGCGCAACAAGACACGCGGCATGTGACGGGTGTCACCGAACCAGTTTTGAAAACACCCGAACTTACACCCTTCATACAACGGGCCAATTTAATATGTGCAATTGCACCACCCGGGGACCCGTCCCCGTATCC
>NZ_JASKYR010001527.1:0-645 GCF_041028215.1 Streptomyces flavofungini | reverse complement strand
GGCCTGCTCCTCCTCGCTGGTCGCCCTGCACCTCGCCGTCCGCGCCCTGCGCGCCGGAGAGTGCTCCCTCGCCCTGACCGGCGGCGTCGCCATGATGCCGACCACCGAACTGTTCACCGGGTTCTCCCGCCAGCGCGGCCTCGCCGMCGCCCGCCTCGCCCCGGACCAGGTCGACGCCGTCGAGGCACACGGCACCGGCACCACCCTCGGCGACCCCATCGAGGCCCAGGCCCTCCTCGCCACCTACGGACGCGAACGCCCCGAAGGCCGACCGCTGCACCTGGGCGGCATCAAGTCCAACATCGGCCACGCCCAGGCCGCCGCCGGAGTCGCGGGCGTCATCAAAATGGTCATGGCGATACGGCACGGCCTGCTGCCCGCCACCCTCCACGTCGACACCCCCACTTCCCACGTCGACTGGACCACGGGCGCCGTCGAACTCCTCACCGAGGCCATCGACTGGCCCGACGCCGACCACCCCCGCAGGGCGGGCGTATCGGCCTTCGGCATCAGCGGCACCAACGCCCACGTCCTGCTGGAACAGGCCGACCCCGAGAGCACCGGAACCGACGGCACGACCCCCGATGCCGACACCCCCGAGGCACGGGGCACGACGAAATCCTCGGTCGCCCCCTGGCTTCTCTC
>NZ_JASKYR010001526.1:0-659 GCF_041028215.1 Streptomyces flavofungini | reverse complement strand
ATGTTGGACTTGAGCGAGCCGAGCCAGAGCGGCCGTCCGGCCGGGCGGTCCTGTCCGTAGGCGGCGAGCAGCGCGCGTGCCTCGATCGGGTCGCCGAGCACGGTGGCCGTGCCGTGGCCCTCCACGGCGTCCACGTCGGCGGGGGCGAGCCCCGCGTCGGCGAGCGCGTCGCGGATCACGCGCTCCTGGGCGGGGCCGTTCGGCGCGGTCAGGCCGTTGCTCGCGCCGTCCTGGTTGACCGCCGAGCCCCGCAGGACGGCCTGGACGCGGTGGCCGTTGCGGCGGGCGTCGGAGAGCCGTTCGAGGACGAGCACGCCGAGGCCGTCGGAGAAGCCCGTGCCGTCCGCCGTGGCCGCGTAGGAGCGGCAGCGGCCGTCCGGCGAGAGGGCGCGCTGACGGGAGAACTCCTGGTAGACCGTGGGCGTGGAGGCGACGGTGACACCGCCGACGACCGCGAGGGAGGACTCCCCCGAGCGCAGCGAGCCCATGGCGAGGTGCGTGGCCACCAGCGAGGACGAGCACGCCGTGTCGACCGTCAGCGAGGGCCCCTCGAAGCCGAAGGTGTACGCGATCCGGCCCGACGCGACGGCGGCGAGGGTGCCGATGCCCCAGTAGCCCTGGAGGTCCGTGCCGCCCGTACGGGCCAGATAGCCGTAGTC
>NZ_JASKYR010001525.1:0-668 GCF_041028215.1 Streptomyces flavofungini | reverse complement strand
AGCGACGGCCCCTTCGGCGGCGGTCCGGCGGCAGCCGTTCGGTGGCGGCCGTCCGGTGGCAGCGGTYCRGCGRCGGCCCCTTCGGCGGCGGTCCGGCGGCAGCCGTTCGGTGGCGGCCGTTCGGTGGTGGCCGTTCGGTGGTGGCCGTTCGGTGGYGGCCGTTCGGMGGCGGCSGTYCGGCGGCGGCCCCTTCGGCGGCGGTCCGGCGGCAGCCGTTCGACGGCAGCGGCCCGGCGKCAGCCGTTCGACGGCAGCGGTCCGGCGGCAGCCGTTCGGCGGCAGCGGTCCGGCGGCGGTCATCCGGAGGCGGCCGCGCTGAGGCGGCTGGGGGGAGCACCCGTCAGGAGACAGCCAAGCCGAGGCCGCGCGGCGGCAGCCGATCGCCAACACTCCTTCGGCCCGCCACCCGCCGCCGATCGCCTTCCGCGGGCACCGCTCGCCAACCGCCGGTCGCCGACCCGCCGTCACTGCTCACCGGTCACCGGTCACCGGTCACCCATCATCAATCGGCGATCGCCACCGGCACCGCCGAGACCTGTCCCCCCTTGACGGGTATACGTCACGGCCGATCTCTGGTAGGAAACCTTCCTAACAGTACGCGGATCGATGAACTCCCCCTCAGGAGGCCCCTCGTGCACACCCCCCACTCCCCGCACAAACGCCCGCGC
>NZ_JASKYR010001524.1:0-391 GCF_041028215.1 Streptomyces flavofungini | reverse complement strand
TTCGTCCTCGAACCGTCGACGGTGCTGCGGCCCGCGGCGGTGATGGTGGCGCTCGGTGTGCTCGGCGCCGGTCTGTCCGTACGGCGGATCACCGCCGTCGATCCGCTGGTAGCACTGGGAGGTGCCCGATGAGCCCGATGAGCCCGATGAGCCCGACGCGCGAGCCGTTGTTGTCGGTCGAGGACGTGACGCTGACGTACCCCGACGGGGGCGGGCGGCTGACGGCGCTCGACGGGGTGAGTCTCGCGGTGCCCGGCGGCACGATGACGGCCGTTCTCGGGCCCTCGGGTTCGGGCAAGTCCAGCCTGCTCGCCGTGGCGGCGACGCTGATCAGACCCGACCGGGGGCGGGTCGTCGYGGACGGCGTCGACACGGGTGCCCTGAGCAGGGC
>NZ_JASKYR010001523.1:0-495 GCF_041028215.1 Streptomyces flavofungini | reverse complement strand
CTGCCGAACATCTCCGCCGGGGGCCGCGACTGGTTGAGGCGTACGACGGAGCCCAGCGCCGCCCGGATGTCCGCCCGCGGCGGCGACTCGACGGGATGCCGCTGCAACGCCGCCACCCGTCCCGGCATCCGCTCGATGACCAGCGTGCAGTAGGCAGCTATTTCGTGCCGCAGCCGCTCCGACCAGGCGGGCGAGTGGTCGAGCAGACACTTGGCGACGGCGGTGCCGCGCCCCGCGGTGCCGATGAGCAGGACGGTGCGTCCGCTGCGGCGGAGCACCTGAACGGGGCTGAACTCCGGACAGATGCGGTTCACCGAGGCGATCGCCGTGCGCAGTTGCGCCCCCTGGGGGCCGGACAAGTCGAGTCTCCCGCTGAGCGGTTGCGTGCCGGCCCCGGGCAGCCGGCGCGCACGGCCGGCGCCGAGCTGCGCGGCGGACGGCCGCACCGGCTCCAGGTAGGGGCCGCTCCCCGGCAGGGAAGACGCCTCGCGGCCC
>NZ_JASKYR010001522.1:0-470 GCF_041028215.1 Streptomyces flavofungini | reverse complement strand
TCTCCGTACGGGTACGGGAGGCCGAGGCGGCGGAGGCGTACGAGCTGCTCGCGGCGGGGGAGGTCGACGTGGCGCTGTCCCTCGCGGTGCAGGCGCCCGCCACGCCCGACGCGGACCCGCGCTTCACCCGGGAGTCGCTGGTCGCCGACCCGCTGGACGTGGCGCTGCCGGCCGACCACCCGCTGGCGGCGGCCGAGGGGCTGCGCCTCGCCGACCTGGCGGGAGAGCCGTGGATCTTCGGTGGCAGCGGCCCCTGGTCGGAGATCACGCGGGCGGCCTGCGAGGGCGCCGGATTCACCCCGGAACAGGCCCATTCGGCCTCCGGCTGGACGGCGATCCTCGCGATGGTGGAGGCCGGGATGGGCGTGGCCCTGGTACCGAGGATGGCGGCGGCCCGCCGTGACGGGGTGGTGATGCGCGACCTGACGTCGGACCGCCCCAGACGCCACGTGGTGGCAGCGGTACGCAAG
>NZ_JASKYR010001521.1:0-487 GCF_041028215.1 Streptomyces flavofungini | reverse complement strand
GGCGGGAGCCGCCCGTGGGCCCGCGGTGGTCTGATAGATGTGGACCCCTCAACAGACCCCCGAGCAGATACGGGACGACGGACATGAGCGCCCCAACTCCGGCCCCAGGCGACGACAGGCCCCGCGAAGGCTACTACCCCGACCCGTCCATTCCCGGATATGTCCGGTACTGGAACGGTGCCGCCTGGGTGCCCGGAACGAGCCGTCCCGCGCCGTCCGACGGCGAACCCCTGCCCGCGCCGCCCGGCGTCGCCGCCGCCGCGACCGCGCCCCCCGTCGAGGAGACGGGCCCGCACTTCTTCGACGAGGAGCCCGCGGCGGCCGCCGCTCAGACCGGCCCCGCCGCCGACCAGCACGGCGCCCGGCCCGAACCCGCGTCCGCCTGGCAGGCCGACGCCGCACGCCAGGCCGGTCTCGGCGCCGAGCAGGAGCGCCGCATCTCCTGGGGCGCCCAGGGCCAGCCCGACCCCCGGGTGCCGAGCGAGCC
>NZ_JASKYR010001520.1:0-500 GCF_041028215.1 Streptomyces flavofungini | reverse complement strand
GGTCGAGGGCGACGACCCCCAGCTGGTGATGGCCCGCTGGACGGGCAACTACAAGCGCGGCAACGAACGGACCGCGCGGAACCACCCGCGCAACCGCTGAGCGGCGCCGGGAAAACCGGCGGAAAAACCTGCCGCGGGTAAGGGAACGGTAAAGCGGGGTCGTTCGTTACCCCTGGCATGACAGCTATGACCCCTGGCTCGAACATCCCGCTGACCGRYCAGTCGGGCGGCGGCACCACCCCCGACAAGATCACCGTGGACACGGCGGCCGTGCCGCCCGGCATCGAGAAGATCGTCGTCACCGCGAGCCCGGACGCGGCGGGCCAGACCTTCCAGGGCATCGAGCCCACCGCCACGATCCGCGACGCGGACAGCGGTTCCGTGCTCGCCACGTTCACGCCGCCGCAGCTCGGCGCCGAGACGGCCCTGGTGGTCGTCGAGATCTATCTGCGCAACGGCGCGTGGAAGGCCCGCGCCGTCGGCCAGGGGTATTCCAACGG
>NZ_JASKYR010000152.1:0-14646 GCF_041028215.1 Streptomyces flavofungini | reverse complement strand
GCCCGACGCGGAGGGCGGCCAGTTCACCGGCTGCGGGGTCATGGGCGACGGGGCCGCCCTCCGCGTCGGGCTCCTCGCCCTGTGCGCCGCGCGCGGCGGCGGCCTGCGCGGCGAGGGCTTCGCGGATCTCGGCCAGGGCGCGCTCGGCGGCCGTGCGGGACTCCTCGGCGGTCCGGTGGGCGGCCAGCGCCGCTTCCTCCGCGCCGCGGTCCACATGTCCGGCGCCCTTGCGGGCGGGCGCGGGGTGCTCCGTCGCCCCGCAGACCGCGCACGGCTCGCCGTCGCTGAGGTGCGCGGCGAGCTCGGCGGCGATGCCGGTGAGGCGCTGCTCCTTGAGGTCCAGCCAGTGCTCGTGGGTGGCGGTGGCGCGCTCGCGGGCGGCGAGGGCGCGCTCCTTGGCGGCCGTCGCGTCCTGGGCGAGCCGGTCGCGGCGCCGGGCCGCGTCCAGGCGGGCCTGGGCGGGTTCGAGGCGACCGGCGAGGCGCTCGGCGTGGGTGACGGCCTCCTGGGCCGAGGTGATGCGTTCCTGGAGGGCGGTCCGGGTGGTGTCCCAGCCGTCCAGCCACGCCGTCGCGTCCTGGAGCAGCTCGTCGTCGGCGCGCTCCTGGCGGTCGAGCGAGGCCCGCTCGTCGGCGATGTCGGCGAGGCGCCGCTCGGCGCGGCGGGCGGACGCGAGGCCGCCCAGCTCCTCCGCCGCCTTGCGGGCGGCCGCGGCGAGCCCGGCGGCGCCGGAGGCGGCGAAGGTGTCGGGGAGCAGGGCACGCGCGCGTGCCTCCTCCCGCGCGGCGCGGCGGTGCTCCGCCTCCGCGGTGTCGCGCAGCCCGAGCGCGGGGGCGACCGTGTCGGCCTTGCGGGCCCGCTCCAGTCGCCGCTCCGCCTCGCGCAGCTCGCCCTCGCGCGCGTGCAGCCGCGCCGCACGCTCCCGCGCCTCGGCGAACCTGGCCTGCAGCTGGTCGAGTTCGCGCGCGTCGGCGACCGCGCGCTCCGCCGTGGCCTGCGCGGACTCGGCGGCCGTGAGCGCGCAGCGTGCGACCGTGAGGCGTTCACGGGCGTCCGCGCGGGCGACGGCCGCCCAGGCGAGGACCTCCGCCGCGAGCCCGGGGTCGCCGGGCGCGAGGCCGGGCAGCGGCAGTTCGGTGCCCCGGCCGTCGTCCGTGGCGGCCTGCTGCATACGGTGCGCGTCGGCGAGAAGCGCCGCGTCGCCCGCCTTGACCTCGGCTTCCGTGGTGCGCCGCTGCTCGGCGAGGCGCTGCTCGACCGCGGCGAAGCGGTGGGTGTCGAAGAGCCGGCCGAGCAGCTTGCCCCGGGCCTCCGCGTCCGCGCGCAGGAAGCGCGCGAAGTCACCCTGGGGCAGGAGCACGACCTGGCAGAACTGCTCCTTGCTCATGCCGAGGAGCTGGGTGATCTCCTCACCGATCTCCTGGTGGGAGCGGCTGAGGTCCTTCCAGCCGCCGTCGGCACCGGCCGGTGGCCCGCCCACGTACTCGCGCAGCCAGCTCTGGGCCTTCTCGGTGGTCGTGCCCGTGCCGCGCTTCTTGGGGCGCTCCCAGGGCGGCTGCCGGGTGAGTTCGAGGCGGCGCCCCGCCACGGTCAGTTCGAGGCAGACCTCCGTGCGCGTGCCCGCGTGGGCGTGGTCGCTGCGCAGGGTCATGCCCTGCCTGCCGCCCTGCCGGTCGCCGGGCACCGAGCCGTACAGCGCGAAGCAGACGGCGTCCAGGACGGAGGTCTTGCCCGCACCCGTGGGGCCGTGCAGCAGGAAGAGCCCGGCTGCGGAGAGGTCGTCGAAGTCGATGTCCTGCGGGGCGCCGAAGGGCCCGAAGGCGGTGAGGCGCAGCCGGTGGAGTCTCATCGGGCGACCTCGCGCAGCGTGTCGTCGGCGCGGACCGCGTCGAAGGCCGCGCTCAGTACACCGCGCTCCGCCTCGTCGGGCTCCGCGCCGCGCACATGGACGACGAAGTCGTCGGCGATCTGCTCGTCGCTGCGGCCCTTCAGGCGCTGGGCGTAGGACACATCGGGGTCGTCGGGCGACCGGTCGGGGTCGAAGACGAGGCTGAGCGTGTGCGGGAAGCGGGCGCAGAGCCGGGCCATCGGGTCGTCGGGCCGCACCGCGTCGGTGAGCGTGGCCTCGACCCACGCCTCCTCGTGGCGGTCGAGCGCGGGGTCCTCCAGGAGGTCCTCCAGGGTGCCCCTGACCCGGGCCAGCGCGCGCTGCACCGGGCAGTCGACGCGCTCGGCCACGACGTCCCCCTCGGGGCCGAGGTCGACGAGCCACATGCTCTTGCGGTGGTCGGCCTCGGAGAAGGAGTACGGCAGCGGGGAGCCGGAGTAGCGCACGCGCGCGGTGAGGCTCTGGCTGCCGTGGAGGTGTCCGAGCGCCGCGTAGTCCACGCCGTCGAAGATCTCGGCGGGGACCGCCGCGACGCCGCCGACCGTGATGTCCCGCTCGCTGTCGCTGATCCGGCCGCCGCTGACGAAGGCGTGGGCGAGGACCACGGAGCGGGTGCCACGCGCCCGTGCGCCGAGGTCGGCGCGGACGCGGTCCATGGCGGCGCCGATGACCGCCTCGTGACCCGCCTTGGACACCCCGAACTCATCCTTGACCAGAGCGGGTTCGAGGTAGGGCAGTCCGTAGAAGGCGACGTCCCCGTGGGCGTCGGCGAGGATCACGGGATCGGCGCAGGCCGCGGGGTCGGTGCGCAGGTGGATGCCCGCGCGGCCGATGAGGCCGGCGCCGACGCCGAGGCGGCGCGCCGAGTCGTGGTTCCCGGAGATCATCACCGTGGGCACGCCGAGGTCGGCGAGGCGGTGCAGCGCGTCGTCGAAGAGCTCGACCGCCGCGAGGGGCGGCACCGCCCTGTCGTACACGTCTCCGGCCACCACGACGGCGTCGACGGCCCGCTCGCGGACGGTCGTCACCAGGTGACCGATGAAGGCGGCCTGGGCGTCGAGCATGTTCACGCGGTGGAACGAGCGGCCCAGGTGCCAGTCGGACGTGTGCAGCAGCCTCATGATCCTTGAGAGTAACGGGCGGGTCGGACATCACGGGCGGCTACCGCCGCATCCGTTCTCGACCGGTGCCCCCGACTTCCCGGGGGCACCGCGCGTCAGGCGTCTCCGTACGCCTCTCCGCCGAGTTCGAACTCCGCGGCTCCGGCGGTGACATCGGCGAGCCAGCCGCGGAAGGCGTCCACGTCGGCGTCGGGCAGGCCGATCTCGATCGTGACCGCCTCGCCGTAGCGGACGTCGCGCACCTCACGTCCCGCCGTGCGCAGATCGTTCTGCACCTTGCCCGCGCGCTGGTGGTCGACGGTGACCGTGGCGAGGCGGAAGCGGCGCCGGGTGACGGTGCCGAGGGCGTCGAGCGCCTCGCCGACCGCTCCTCCGTAGGCGCGGATGAGGCCGCCCGCGCCGAGCTTGACGCCTCCGTAGTAGCGGGTCACCACCGCCACCACGTACCGCATGTCGCGGCGCGTCAGCATCTGGAGCATCGGCACGCCCGCGGTGCCGCCGGGCTCGCCGTCGTCGCTGGCCTTCTGCACCGCCGCGTCGGCCCCGATCACATACGCGAAGCAGTTGTGGGAGGCCGTCGGGTGCTCCTTGCGGACGCGCGCCACGAAGTCCTGCGCCTCCCGCTCGGTGGCCGCGGGCGCGAGGGCACACAGGAAGCGCGAGCGGTTGATCTCGGTCTCGTGCACGCCCTCGCGGGCCACTGTGCGGTACTCGTCCTGCATCACGCCAGCGTATGCGGTTCTCCCGCGCCGCCCGCACCCCGGCGGCGGCGTCCCGCGGTGCGGGCGTCTGCTACGCGCGCGTGACGCCCGCCGGGTACCGTGCCTCTCGTGACGTCACCCTCGATATCCGTGCGCCCGGTCCCGGAGTCATCCGGCCCCCTGGCCTCCCTGCTCGCCGCCGTGCCCGTCACCGTCGAAGAGACCCATGACGATCCGGCCGACGCGGTCCTCTTCGCCGAGGAGGCGGCGGTCGTGGCGAACGCCGTGGCCAAGCGGCGCAACGAATTCACCACCGTCCGCCACTGCGCGCGTGCCGCGCTGTCCCGCATCGGCGTGGCACCCGCCCCGATCCTGCCGGGCCAGCGGGGGGCGCCGCGCTGGCCCGCCGGTGTCGTCGGCAGCATGACCCACTGCGCGGGCTACCGTGCGGCGGTCGTGGCCCGCGCCGACGAGGTGATCTCGCTCGGCATCGACGCGGAACCCGCTGAGCCGCTGCGCGATCAGGGCGTCCTGGAGCTGGTCGCCGACGCGACGGAACGCGCCGCGCTCGCGGACCTGGCCGCCCGGCAGCCGGGCACCCCCTGGGACCGGCTGCTGTTCAGCGCCAAGGAGTCCGTCTACAAGACGTGGTTCCCGCTGACCGGCCGCTGGCTCGGTTTCGAGGAGGCGCGGCTCGACCTCGCGACCGACGGGACGTTCACCGCGCGGCTGCTCGTCGAGGGGCCCGTGGTGGAGGGCGCCGAGCTGAAGGTGTTCTCCGGCCAGTGGGTGGTGCGCGACGGCATCGCGGCCACGGCCATCGTCCTGCCGGTCACCAGGCGTCCCTAGGGTCCTTCGGGTCCGCAGGGTCCTCAGGTCCGTGAGGTCCGTCCTGGTCACGAAGCGTACGTAGGGTCCGCCGACCGGTCCCCCGACGGCTCGGGGGGCCGGGCCCGGTGGGTCGCCCGGCCGCCCAGCCAGGTGCCGAGCACGCGCGCGTGGCGGATCTCCATGGGGTCGCCCGCGCGCGGGTCGGCCGAGAGCAGGACCAGGTCGGCCGGGGCGCCCGGCGTGAGGTGCAGCCGGTCGTCGGCCCCCGCCTGGTGGGCCACGCCGGTGGTGGCCGCCGTCAGCGCCTCCTCGGCGGTGAGCCGCTGCCGGGGGATCCAGCCGCCGCGCGGCTCCCCGTCGAACGTGCGCCGGGTGACGGCGACTTGGATGCCCTCCAGGGGGATGTGCGAGCTGACGGGCCAGTCGCTGCCGAAGGACAGGCGCACGCCGTCCCGCGCGAGCTCACCCATGGGGTACTGGAGGTCCGCCCGGTCCGCGCCGATGCGCGGGACGGACAGCTCGGTCTGGAGCGGGTCCGGCTGGGCCCAGAGCGGTTCGAAGTTGGCGATGACGCCGAGCGCGGCGAACCGGGGCAGGTCGGCCGGGTCGACGAGCTGGACGTGGGTGATCACGGGGCGGCGGTCCCAGGCCGGATTGGCGCGGATCGCGGACTCGATCGCGTCGAGCGACGCGCGCACTCCCGCGTCGCCGATGGCGTGGATGTGCGTCTGGAAGCGTGCCGCGTCGAAGGCCTGGACGGCCTCGACCAGGGCGGCGGGCTCCCACACGGGCATGCCGCAGCTGTGCGGGGCGTCCAGATAGGGGGCGAGCAGCGCGGCCGTGCCGCCCTCGATGACACCGTCGCTGAAGAACTTCACCGTCCGCGCCGTCAGCAGCTCGCCGCCGTCGGCGGCCACGCGCGCGCGGGTGTCCGCGAAGGGGCCGAGCTGGTCCAGCCACCGGTCGGGGTCGGCGCGCTGGGCGAGATCGACGCGGACGGTGAGCGCGTCGCGGCGGGCGGCGCAGAGATAGGCGTCGGCCATCTCCGGCTCGACCCAGGCGTCCTGGACCCAGGTGATGCCCGCGCGCGCGTACGCGTGCCCGGCCCTGCGCACCGCTTCGACGAGGTCGTCCATCGGGCGGGAGGGCACCTGGTCGAGCACCAGGTCGCAGGCGTGCCACTCGCGCAGCGTGCCCATCGGGCTGCCGTCGGGGCGGCGCACGATCCACCCGAGGCGCGGTTCGGGGGTCGCCTCTGTGACTCCGGCCCTGCGCAGCGCCGCGGTGTTGCACCACACGGTGTGGTAGTCGTGGGCGCGCAGGACGACGGGCCGGTCGGGTACCGCAGCGTCGAGCCAGCGCGCGTCGAACTCCCCGTCGGGCGCGAGCGCCGGGTCGTAGGAGGCGCCGACGATCCACTCGGCCTCCGGGTGCTCAGTGGCCCAGCGGCCGACCTCGGCGGCGATCGCGGCCACCGAGCCGAGCTCCTTGATCTGCGGGCCGAAGCTCTCCAGGCCGCCGAAGAGCGGGTGGGCGTGGCCGTCGCCGAAGGCGGCCATCAGCAGTCCGTCGCCGATGTCGACGACCTCGTCGGCGGTCGGGACGAAAGTGCGGGCGTCGTCGCCGAGCGCGAGGATCCGGCCGTCGCGCACGGCGAGGGCCGTGGTGTCCCCGTGGACGTCGCTTCCGGTGCGGACCGCGCCGAGAAAGACCAGGGTTGTCGCCGTCATGCCGTCGGTTCCTCCTTGCTCGCGTTTCCGCGTGGGTCCGGCCGGGGGTGCGGGCGGTTCGGGCGGGTCTCATACGCGCTCGGCGTCCACCGATGTCAGCCGCTCGTAGGACGCCGGGGCACGCCTTCTGATCCGCAGGGCGAGGGCCGCTCCCGTGCCGAAGAGCAACGGGAGCGGCGCGATCAGGGCGACGTTCACCGTGCGCGTGGCCCCGGTGAGCAGATCGAGGTTGGCGCAGACAAGGACGATCATCACCGACAGGCCCGCGCAGGCCAAGAGGGGTGCGGCGATCACTCGCCAGGCGGGCATCCCCCGCCGGTCGCGGCGGAAGAAGCCGTACACCGCGAGGGCGGCCAGCGCCTGCAGGAGCATCACACCGAGGATGCCGGACCCGCTGCTCCACAGGAACGTGACGGTGTACGGGTCGGCTCCGCCGAGGACCGTAGCGATGATCACGGCGAGGGCGAGCGCCGACTGGAGGACCACCGCGGCGGCCGGGGCCCGGGTCCTTGAGGAGACGGTGCCGAGGCGGGCCGGGAGCAGGCCTTCCCTGCCCAGGGCGTAGAGGTAGCGGGCGGCGCCGTTGTGGAAGGCGAGGGTGGCGGCGAAGGCGCTGGTGATGATCAGCACATGCATGGCGTCGGCGGCCCAGGCCCCGGCGAAGCGCTCGGTGGCCGTGAAGACCATGTCGGCGCCTCCTTCGCCGTTCGCCGCCTTCTGGGCGCGGTCGGCGCCGTACGCGTTGATGATCATCCAGACGGTGAAGGTGTAGAAGAGGGCGAGGAAGGCCACGGCCACGCAGGTGGCGCGCGGCACCGTCCGCTCGGGGCGCCGTGCCTCCTCGGCGTAGATCGCCGTGGCCTCGAAGCCGATGAAGGCGCCGATCGCGAGGACGAACATGCCGCCCACCCCGGCACCGCCGAGGTGGGCGGGCGACAGCGCCGCCACTTCGAGGCCGTGCGGGCCGCCGCCGTGGGCGAGGACGCCCCCTTCGAAGACCAGCAGCACGAGCACTTCGAGGACCAGGGCGACGCCGAGGACCTTGGCGCTGAGGGTCACCTTGAGGTAGCCGAGCACGCCGATGGCGACGAGCCCGGCCGTCGCCCAGAGCCACCACGGCACATGGATACCGGTGAGGTCCGTGAAGCCCGACTCGGTGAACCACCCGAAGGCCACCAGCAGTCCGGCCTCGATCGCGTTGTACGAGAAGAGCGCCACGTACGCGGAGCCCGCTCCCGTCACCCGGCCGAGACCGCGCCCGATGTAGGCGTAGAAGGCCCCGGCATTGCGCACGAAGCGGCTCATCGCCGTGAACCCGGCGGCGAAGACGACGAGGAGCAGCCCCGAGATCAGATAGCCGAGCGGTGCCGCCCGGCCCGCCATCGCGATGGCCAGCGGGGCCACGCCCGCCATGACGGTCAGCGGCGCGGCGGCGGCCACGACGAAGAAGACCAGATCACCGGTGCCGACGGCACCCTCGTCGAGACCGCCGCGGGGCGCGGGCACGGACGGATCGAGACCGTCGCGGGGCGCGGGCACGGACGGGCGGATCTCCCTCAAATGCCCCGCACCGCCTTGTCGCCGCTCGCGAGCGTCGTCCAGAACATCTCTTCGTAGCACTGCACGAGGTGTCCGTAGCGCAGGTGGGCCGCCGTGACGCGACGGCGGTCGAGAGCGGCCTGGACGGCGGTGACCGCCTGCCGGTCGAGCTCCGGCGCGGGCTCGGCGAACAGGTCGAAGAAGCCGCAGGCCGCGTCCGCGAGGCCGTACCGGTCGCGCAGCGCGCGGGCGATCACCTCGCAGCAGGCGCCCCAGGAGGCGAAGTTCGCGGTGAGGGCGATGACGACGTCGGCGGGTTCGGCGTTCAGCGCGAGCCAGGCCGCGTACGCGGGATAGGCCTGGCAGCCGGGCTGCGGTTCGTAGGTCGCGCTCTCGGCCGCGCTCACCTCCAGGGCGTCCAGCAGCGGGGCGAGGCGTTCCTCGGCGAGGGACTCGCCGTCGGCCAGGGCCTCGAAGAACGCGGCGGACTCCAGGTCCTTGGTGTCGGCCGCGCGCCGGGCGAGGTGCTGGAAGGAGCGCCGGTCGGCGGGGATGACGTGCCACTGTTCGAGGGCGAGCACGGCCAGCGTGCGCGGGGCCGCCGTGCCGTCGGCGATGTGCGGGACGAGCGGGTTCGATCCGGGGTCGAGGGCGAGGCGGGCGGCCGTGGTCCGCAGGAGCTCTTGTGCCGTCGGCGTCATCGCGCGCACCTTCCGCTGGGCGGGAACTTCTCGGTTCGACTGCTAGTTTCTACTCTGTTGTAGAACTTGGCGCGGCCGCGGCCCCACGCGTCCCGTGGACCGCGCATCGCGCCAACACCCCTGACACACCGATAGTTTATGGAGTTCTCCATGGCCCTGTGGGATCGCCTCAAGGAATCCGCGTCGACGATGCAGACCCAGCTGATGGCGAAGAAGAACGACCTCAAGAGCGGCGCCTTCCGCGACGCCAGCATGGCCATGTGCGCCCTGGTGGCCGCCGCCGACGGCAGCGTGGACCCCTCGGAGCGGCAGCGGGTGGCCCAGCTCATCGGCACGAACGAAGTCCTTCAGAACTTCCCCGCGGAGGACCTCCGCCGCCGCTTCGAGGGGTACGTGGACCAGCTCACCGCCGACTTCGCGTTCGGCAAGGTGAGCGTCATGCAGGAGGTCGCCAAGGCGAAGAAGAAGCCCGCGGAGGCCCGCGCCGTCGTCCAGATCGGCATCATCATCGGCGGCGCCGACGGTGACTTCGACAAGGACGAGCAGGCCGTCGTGCGCGAGGCGTGCTTCACGCTCGACCTGCCGCCGCACGAGTTCGACCTGTAGGCAACCTCCCCTGCGGGCGCCCCGGCGTGCGGCCCCGCCGGGGCGGCGCGGCCGCCTCAGAGCGGCGTGGCCGCGCGCAGGATGAGCACCATCGTGACCGCGGAGTTCGCCGATGACATCGCGGACACGGCGGTGCCGAACCCCGCGCACCACAGGGCGAGCCCCATCGAGGTGAAGACCGAGGGGCGGGTGCGGGCGGACGGCGCGGGAGCGAGCAGCGCGGCGACGCGGCGCGGCACGGGCCCCGGCGCCGCGAGACCCGCCAGGGTCGGCGCGGGCACGCCCCGGGAGACCAGGGCCGCCTTGCCGATGGCCCGGGCCACGGTGCGCCGGTCCCGCACGGCGCGGGCCGCGCTCTCGTCGGCCCAGCGCTCCGCGGTGAAGGCGACCGAGGTGCGCAGCGGACGCAGGAAGGGGTTGGCGCGGGCGGCGAGCTGGGTGATCAGCAGGTGCCGGTGGTGGCGTGCGGTCAGATGGGCCCGCTCGTGGGCGAAGAGCGCGCGCCGCTCCGGGGCCGTCAGCTCGGCCAGCATGGCGGTGGTGACCACCACCCGGCCGCCGTTCCGCGACGGCAGGGCGTAGGCGTAGGAGGCGTCGTCCGCGAGGACGGCGACAGAGGTGCCGGGCAGCCCTTCGAGGGCGCGGCGCACCCGTCGGCGTACCCGCGCGTGCCGCCACAGCAGACGGGCGCAGGCCGCGCAGACGGCGAGCAGCGCGGGGATGGCGGCCCGCCCGGCGATCCCGTCGTAGGGCACGGCGGCCCGCACCTCGGGGTCGGACCAGCCGTCCGGCAGCGGGTTGCCGGGCAGCTGGGCGGTGCCGACGACCATGAGCAGCGCCAGGCAGAGCGTGCTGCACAGGGCCATCACCCCGGCGACGGCGGTGAGCACTCGCGTGGCCGTGCGCGGGTGCAGATGCTGCTCGGCGAGGCGCGCCACCGGCCACGCGGTCAGCGGAAGCACCAGTGGCAGGAAGACGAAGACGCCCATCTGAGAAGGCCCCCTTCCGGGCGTCAGTCGTCCGCTTCGGCGTCCGCCCGGCCGAGCAGGTCCCGCAGGAGCTGCTCGTCGTCGGGCGTCAGCGTGGTGACGAAGCTGGCGAGGACGGCCTCGCGGTCGCTCTCGCCGTCGAGCACCTTGCGCATGCGGAAGGCGGCGAGCCCCGCCTCGTCGGACGCGGAGGACCAGGCGAAGGACCGGCCCGCGCGCTCCCTGGTCACCACGTCCTTGGCGAGCAGCCGGGTCAGGATGGTCATGACCGTCGTATAGGCGAGATCGCCGCCGATCCGTTCCTGCACCCAGGCCGCGCTGACCGGCTCCGGGGCGGCGTGCAGCGCGGCGAGCACCTGCTGCTCCAGCTCGCCCTGCGCGCGGCGGCGCAGCCGTGGCTGCCGCTGCTCGTGCTCGTCGTGGTGCTTCATGCCCGGCTCCCTCCAGCCTTGTCATGCTCCGCGGGGAGCGCCACATGGTAACGGGCCTCCGCCGCACATCCTTCTTCTACAGTCCTGTAGTTTTTCTGGTGAGTCCATCACCCCTACCTCAGGAGGACATCGTGGGAGTTTCCCTGGCCAAGGGCGGCAACGTCTCGCTCAGCAAGGAGGCCCCCGGCCTCACCGCCGTCCTGGTCGGCCTCGGCTGGGACGTGCGCACCACGACCGGCACCGACTACGACCTCGACGCGAGCGCGCTGCTCTGCGACGACTCCGGCAAGGTCGCCTCCGACCAGCACTTCATCTTCTACAACAACCTCACGAGCCCGGACGGCTCGGTCGAGCACACCGGCGACAACCTCACCGGTGAGGGCGAGGGCGACGACGAGGCGGTCAAGGTGAACCTCGCGCAGGTGCCCGCCGACATCACGAAGATCGTCTTCCCGGTCTCCATCCACGACGCCGAGAACCGCGGCCAGAGCTTCGGCCAGGTCCGCAATGCCTTCATCCGCGTGGTGAACCAGGCGGACGGCGCCGAGATCGCGCGCTACGACCTGTCCGAGGACGCCTCCACCGAGACCGCGATGGTCTTCGGCGAGCTCTACCGGCACGGTGCGGAGTGGAAATTCCGCGCGGTCGGCCAGGGTTATGCCAGCGGGCTGCGCGGCATCGCGTCGGACTTCGGCGTGAACGTCTGACCGACCGGCGGCCCCGCGGCCGACCGGCCGCACTTCAACGAGGAGGCAGGTCATGTACGGCGACCAGGAGACGGTACGCAGGATTCTGACGGAGCGCGGGGACACCTGGGCGGTCGTCGGTCTCTCCGAGAACCGCGACCGAGCCGCGTACGGCGTCGCGGCCGTCCTCCAGCGCTTCGGCAAGCGCGTCGTGCCGATCCACCCCAAGTCCCCGACGGTCCACGGCGAGCAGGGCTATCCGTCCCTGGCCGCCGTCCCGTTCAAGATCGACGTGGTCGACGTCTTCGTCAACAGCGCCCTCGCGGGCGCCGTCGCCGACGAGGCGGTCACGGCCGGTGCCTCGGCCGTCTGGTTCCAGCTCGGCGTGATCGACGAGGCGGCGTACGACCGTACGCGCGCGGCCGGTCTGGACATGGTCATGGACCGCTGCCCCGCCATCGAGATCCCCCGCCTCGGCCGCTAGCGGCCGGCTGAGCTTGCCCTCCCTGAGCCCCCTCCGCGTCGCGGAGGGAGCTCAGATCCGGGTGTCCGGCCAGTCGAGCAGGCGCGCCCCGATGACCGCGGTCTGGAGCGTGTAGCGGTGCACCGGGTCGGCCGGGTTGGCGCCGGTCAGCTTGTGGATGCGCGCCAGGCGGTAGGTGAGCGCGCGCACGCTCAGGGCCAGCGCGCGGGCCGTCTCCGCCGCGACACAGCCGGAGTCGAAGTACGCGGTGAGCGTGTCGAGGAGCGGCCCGGCCCCGCCGCGCGCCTCGCGCAGCGGACCCAGGGTGTGCAGCACCAGATCGGCCATGGCCTGCCGGTCGCGGGTCAGGACGGGGTAGACGAGCAGATCGGCGGCGCGCAGCACGGGGGCGTCGAGCTCCAGGCGCTCCGCGAGATCCAGGGCGCTCAGGGCCTCCTCGTACGACTGGACGACTCCCCCGGGGCCCGGTCGCGGGCGGCCGATGGCGACGCGGCAGCCCTCGGTGGCGGCGTACGCCTGCTTGGCGAAGAAGGTGAGCACCTCGGCCTGGTCGCCCGGCGCGACGCACACCAGGCGGCCGTCCTTGGTGGTGAGCAGGATGCTGCGGTCGCCGAACCTGCCGATCAGGGCGCGCTCCACCTCGCGGGGGACGGCGTGCCCTTCCTCGTAGCCGCGCCGGTCCTGGGCGACGGCGACCGCGTGTTCGTAGGAGAGGCGCAGGCCGAAGCGCTCCGCGCGTTCGGCGAGCCGGCCGAGGTCGCTGCGTCCGTACAGCAGGTCGTCGATGAACTCCCGCCGCTTGCCCTCCTCCTGACGGATCGCCAGGCGCTGGGCGCGTTCGTAGCCCTCGGCGAAGGCGTCCACCGCCTGCTCCGCCGCCGCGAGGACGCTGTCCACGGCCTCCGCGCGCCCTCGGGGCCAGTGTGCGCGGGTCGCCGCCAGATGCGCGCCGACCAGGGCGCGGAGCCCGTGCCCCGCCTCGGCCGCCCGCTCGCCGAGGGTGCGCCGGGAGTCCAGCTCCTCGCGGGTCAGACGGCGTCCCGTGCGGGAAGCCGCGGTGAGGATGTCGGCATAGCCGTCGAGGTAGCCGTCCGGTATGCCGTGTCCCGCCATTTTCGCCCCCTATGTCTTGACGCATCGTAGCAAGTGCCCAGGAACAAACGGCGTTCGCCCGCCGTTCACGGAACATGCCTCTGACTGGAGAGTACGAGCCGGGCTCGTGGGACTGGGCGAGCAGGCAGGCCGAGTTGATCGAGAGTTCCGGTGGCACCGACGGCACGACCATCATGGGCAAGCCCGTGATCCTGCTGACGTCGGTCGGCGCCAAGAGCGGCAAGCTGCGCAAGAACCCTCTGATGCGCGTCGAGCACGCCGGGGAGTACGCGGTGGTCGCGTCCAAGGGCGGCGACCCGGTGAACCCGTCCTGGTACCACAATCTCGTGGCCGAACCGCACGTCGAGCTGCAGGACGGCACGGAGCGGAAGGACTACCGCGCGCGGATCGCCTCCGGCGAGGAGCGGCGGATCTGGTGGGAGCGCGCGGTCGCGGCCTGGCCGGACTATGCGGAGTACCAGAAGAAGACGTCCCGCGAGATCCCGCTCTTCATATTGACCCCGTTCGAGAGCTGACCCCTTCGAGAGCTGACCCCCGGCCTCCTCGCACGACGTCCCCCGCACAATGCCCCTGCGCCCGACGCTTCCGCGCGGACCGCGCGCCGCACGACCGACCTGGAGAACCCAGCATGACGTCCGAGCCCCCGACGACCGGATTCTTCACGTCGGTCGACGACGTCGCGGCCCGCCTCGCCGAGACCGGATACCTCGCCTCCCCCGCGGTCGCGACCACGGTCTTCCTCGCCGACCGGCTCGGCAAGCCACTGCTCGTGGAGGGCCCGGCCGGGGTCGGCAAGACGGAGCTGGCGAAGGCCGTCGCACGGGTGGCGGGAGCACGCCTGGTGCGGCTCCAGTGCTACGAGGGCGTGGACGAATCACGTGCGCTCTACGAGTGGAACCACGCCAAGCAGTTGCTGCGCATCACCGCCGGGCGCGACGAGTCCTGGGACGAGACCCGCACCGACATCTTCGGCGAGGAGTTCCTGCTCTCGCGCCCGCTGCTCACCGCCATCCGCGGCGACGAGCCGACGGTGCTGCTGATCGACGAGACCGACAAGGCCGACGTCGAGGTCGAGGGCCTGCTCCTCGAAGTGCTCAGCGACTTCCAGGTGACGGTGCCCGAGCTCGGCACCATCGCCGCGGAGCGCCGCCCGTTCGCCGTCCTGACCTCGAACGCGAGCCGTGAGCTGTCCGAGGCGCTGCGCCGCCGCTGTCTGTTCCTGCACATCGGCTTCCCCGAGGAGGAGCTCGAGCGCCGCATCGTCCGGATGAAGGTGCCGGACCTGGACGAGGCGCTCGCCGCGTCGGTGGTGCGCGTGGTGGGCGCGTTGCGCGCGATGGACCTGCGCAAGGTGCCGTCGGTCGCGGAGACCATCGACTGGGCGCGCACCCTGCTCGCCCTCGGCGCGGACATCCTGGACGAGACCGTCGTGCGCGAGAGCCTCGGCGTCGTCCTCAAGCACCAGGACGACGTGCTGAAGGCGGCCGCGAAGCTGGACCTGGACGCCGTGTGACCGCCCGAGCGGCCGCGACGGCACCCCTGACCCCGACGGCGACCGCGGACAGTCTCCCCCGGCGCATCACCGGCCTGGTCGCGGCGCTGCGTTCGCACGGTCTGCGCATCGGCACCGGCGAGACCGTCGACGCCGCGCAGGCACTTCAGGCGCTCGGTTTCGACGACAGGGAGCGGCTCAGGGAGGGCCTCGCCGCCGCCCTGCTCCACCAGCAGAGCCAGCGGGCGGTCTTCGACCCCGTCTTCGATCTGTACTTCCCGCTGGGCGTCGGAGGGCCGGGCGGGCACGAGGGTCACGGGGATGAGGACGCGGG
>NZ_JASKYR010001519.1:0-512 GCF_041028215.1 Streptomyces flavofungini | reverse complement strand
CCCGCCACCCCTGTCACCCGTCCGTGGGCACCGGCTGGTGGCCGTCCCGGGTCAGCCGGGCCGACAGGTGGTGGCGCAGCTCCACCCCGACCGCCGCGAGGTCATGCGCACAGGTGAGCGTTCCCGGCTCCGTCAGGGTGTAGCGGCGGCGGGTGGCGTCCACCTGTTTGGCTGTGGGGGTCAGGGCCACCTCGTGGGTGGCGAGGTCGACCGTGCCGTCGGCCGCGTGACCGGCCGCGATCTCCGCGACGCCGGTGGGCTGCGTGATCAGCGCCTCCACCCGGCCGTCCGGCTGGAGCCGGAACCAGCCGCTCTCCCTGGCCGAGGGGCGCAGCGGCCCGCCGTCGGGGCCGACGAGCCAGGCCCGGGACTCGTAGCGCAGGAAGGGCCTGCCGTCGTGGCTGAAGGTGACCTCCTGCTCGTACGCGAAGTCCTCCGCCAGCGTCGGGTACTCGCCGCGGCCCGTGCCGCGCCAGGTGCCGAGGAGGCCGAGCACGGGGGTGAGCAGGGGG
>NZ_JASKYR010001518.1:0-623 GCF_041028215.1 Streptomyces flavofungini | reverse complement strand
GGAACTGCTCGCCGGGCTGCGTCCCGCGTACGAGGAGTTGGCGTCGGCGGTCGAACGGGCGAGCCGGGCGGCGCGGGGTGTGACGGGCACGCTGCGGATCGGCTTCCAGGGGACGGCGGACGCGCGTCTGATGGCGGCGATGGCGGCGCCCCCGCGGCCGCCGGTGCTCCCCCGGCCGCCGAGGTGCGCACGCTCCAGGAAGGCCTGACGCTGGTGGCGGCGGGGCGGGGGGCGATGCTGCTGTGCCGTCCGACGGCGGAGTACCACGGCCGCAGGGACGTGGCCTTCGTCCCGGTGGACGGTGTTCCGGACTCCGTCCTTGGGATGGTGTGGCACCGGGACGGAGAGACGGCGCGGGTGAGGGAATTCGCCCGGGCCCTCACCTCGGTGACGTCGCCGACACCGACTGCACCGGCGACCCGGGCCTGACCTCGAAGTGGAAGCACCCGTACTCCACGGCACGTACGTGCACGAGGGCGACGGCAGGATCGGCGAAGGCCTCACGGAACGCGGCGTCGAACCCTTCCGTCTCCGCCTCGGGAATCTCCAGCAGCCGCCCGCCGACGATGTGCCCCTGGGCGTCGTACCGCCGCACGGCCCGCAGCGCCCCCGCCCGCGAGAAC
>NZ_JASKYR010001517.1:0-495 GCF_041028215.1 Streptomyces flavofungini | reverse complement strand
CGTACGGATCGACGTGGCCGACGGTGCGGAACTGCGCTGGCTGCCCGAGCAGGTGATCTCGGTGCGCGACAGCGACCTGCGGCTCTCGACACGCGTCGGGCTCGCCGCGGGCGCCCGGCTCGTGCTGCGGGAGGAGCAGGTCCTCGGCCGGGTCGCCGAGGCCCCCGGACGGCTGACCAGCCGCCTGACCGTGCACCGCGCGGGGGCCCCGCTGCTCGACCAGGAACTTGCCTTCGGTCCCGGCGCCCCGGGCGGCTGGGACGGACCCGCGGTGCTCGGGGGACGCAGGGCGGTGGGACAGCTCGTCGTCGTGCGGCCCGAGTACGAGCAGGGGCGGCCGGAGGCGGCGCTCCTCGGCGAGTGGGCCGCGCTCACCCCGCTGGCCGGGCCCGGCGTCCTGGTCACCGCGGTGGCCCCGGACGCCCTCCAGGTGCGGCGGGCCCTGGACACGGCTCTGCGCGACCTCGAGTGACCCCCTTTCCCTGACGGGGGAGG
>NZ_JASKYR010001516.1:0-610 GCF_041028215.1 Streptomyces flavofungini | reverse complement strand
GGGCGGGCGTGGTTCGCCGACCCGTTTGTCGCGCCGGGTGCGGACTAGTCCGTCAGCACAGCCGCCACCGATCCCCGCCCCGCCGATCGGCATCCGGCCCAGCCGGGGAGAGCCATCGGCTTTCACCGCCGGGTGCGGACCAGTCCGTCGGCATGATCGCCCCCGAAGACCGCCGGGCCGATCGGCATCCGGCCCAGCCTGGCACGGCCATCCGCTCTCACCGCCGAGTGCGGACCAGTCCGTCGGCATGACCGCCACAGGGCCGACTTTCCCCCCGATCGGCGTCCGGCCGAGCCAGAAAGGCCGTGACCGACTGCGGACCAACCCAGCGCCACGACCGCCCCCGAAGACCACCAGGCAGCCACCAGGCAATCAGCACCCGGTCCCGCCCGGCACGGCCATCCGCTGTGACCGTCGACTGCGGACGAGCCCGTCGGCAGGACCACCACCGGACCCGGCAGGCCGGTAAGCATCGCGCTGAGGCGGCAAGAACCAAAGGACCGAAGGACCGAAGGACCATCGAGGCCATCCTCGTCACCGTCGAGTGCGGGTCAGTTCGTCGGTCGGTCCGCAGCCGCGCCGCCATGGCCCCCAACCGCCGCCCCCTCCT
>NZ_JASKYR010001515.1:0-666 GCF_041028215.1 Streptomyces flavofungini | reverse complement strand
ACGGGGGCCGAACCGCGCCAGCCGAACAGGAGCGGGGCGGTCCTGATCGACCTGACGAGGGAGGSGGCCTCGCGGTCGGTGACCGGGATCAGGCGGTGCCCGGTGTCGCCGAGCAGCTCCGACGCGGCGCCCGCGAGGCCGAAGGACAGCACCGCTCCGGCCGCCGGGTCGATGACGGCGCGCACCACGGTGTCGACGCCGCGCGGCACCATGCCCTGCACGACGGGGCGCAGCTCGGCGGGGCTTCCGAACAGGTCGGTCAACTCCTGATAGGCCCGTCGCAGTTGCTCCTCGTCGGCGAGGTCGAGCCGCACGCCGCCGAGGTCGGCACGGTGCCGCAGATGCGGGGCCGTGGTCTTCAGGGCCACGGGGTAGCCGAGCGTCCGGGCGGCGGCCACCGCCTCGTCGGGCCCCGGCGCGGGCAGCGCCTCGCGTACGGGGATGCCGTACCGCCCGAGCAGTTCGTGGGCGTCGGCCGGGCGGAGGGTGAGGCCGCGGCGGCCGTCCTCCCCCGCCAGCAGCTCCGCGATGCGGTCGGCGGCCCCGCTCTCGTCGATGTCGTCGTACTCGTGCACCCTGCCGGGCTCGCCCGCCTCGCGCCGCCACTGGGCGTACTTGACGGCCTCGGCGAGGGCGCGGACGGCACGCTCGGCCGCGGGGTAGGCG
>NZ_JASKYR010001514.1:0-352 GCF_041028215.1 Streptomyces flavofungini | reverse complement strand
CTCCCCCGCCAGGACTCGAACCCGGACAGATGGCACCAAAAGCCACAGTGCTGCCAATTACACCACGGGGGATCAATTCGGGTGAACCGGACATTTGCGCAGTTCCCCGAATGGGCACCCAACACTATGCCGTACCAAGCCCCTTCCACGCGACGGTGTGCTGGATCACCGAGCCGGAAACTCACCCGGAAACCGGGGCGGAACGCCCGTACGCTGGAAGGCATGACCACGACGGGGGACGACCGCAGCACGGCCATGACCGGGCCGTGGTGGTGGGATCGGTGGCGCGGGTTCGCGCTGGATGCGGGGCTCGCCGCGGTGTCCGCGGCGGAGTGCGGWGCCGAGGGGGTGG
>NZ_JASKYR010001513.1:0-427 GCF_041028215.1 Streptomyces flavofungini | reverse complement strand
GTGGCGGGGGCGCGGCGGCTCAGGTGTGGCGCGTGCAGTAGCGGTAGTACGTCATCACGAGGACGCCCGCCGCGGTCGCGAGCCCGAGGGCGACGCAGCTGAGCGCGCTCCTGCCGCTCTGACTGACCAGGAAGCCGAGCGCCACCCCCGAGAGCGCCGCCCATGACGCGGCGCGCAGCTCAAGGGGCAACTTCTCGCCCGCCCGGTGCAGGACCACGACCAGGACGGCCAGCACCAGCCCGGAGACGACGCCGAGCATGACCTTTCCTACGGTGACCTGGCCGCCGTGGACGCGGTTGGTCGCGGCCCAGAAGCCGTAGACGAGGCCGAGGAGCAGGGGCAGGGCCCAGACCGAGGTCGCGGTGGACCGTGCGGCGGGCACGTGGTGGAGGGGGGCGGCATGTGCCATGACGGTTCCCTTCTGGGG
>NZ_JASKYR010001512.1:0-447 GCF_041028215.1 Streptomyces flavofungini | reverse complement strand
GGCCCCGCGGCGGGGGCGGCGCGGGGCCGCGGGGCCCGTGACCCCGGGCGTTCAGCGGCCCGCGGGGCCCCGTACCGTGGGGGTGTGTACCGGTTTCTGCTGACGCCCCGCTGGTGGGGGATCAACGTCTTCGTCGTGCTGGCCATCCCCTTCTGCATCTTCATGGGCTCCTGGCAGCTCGGCCGCTTCGAGGACCGCGTGCAGGACCACGAGTCCGCCGAGCGGCAGGCCGAGGCACGGGAGAAGCCGGGCGCCGAGGCCACGGCGCGCCCCCTCGACTCGCTGCTGCCCGTCGACAAGGAGACCTCGGGCGAACAGGCCACCGCCACCGGCCGGTACGGCGAGCAACTCCTCGTCCCCGGACGGGAGTTGAACGACAAGCGCGGTTACTACGTCCTCACCCTGCTCCGCACCGACAGCGGAAAGTCACTCCCGGTGGTCCGCGGC
>NZ_JASKYR010001511.1:0-484 GCF_041028215.1 Streptomyces flavofungini | reverse complement strand
GGGGAGGGAGGCGGGGCCCGTGCCGAGCAGGCCGGTCGCCAGTGCGGCGGAGGCCGGGCGCAGCAGGTCGCGGGCGCCGGGCACGGATTCGAGGCCGACGACGAGCGCCACGCAGATGTCGGCGGCCTGCGTCGGCTCGACGCCCTCGGCGGTGCCCGCCTCGGTGAACAGGGCGGTCAGGAGGTCCCGCAGGTCCGTGGTGAACGACGTACAGATGGCGCCGAACTGGCGGGCCCCGCCGTCGAGGAGCTCGGCGGCGTGCGGGGAGTCCTGGCCGAGGCGCAGGACCAGGTCGAGCTTGGCGGCGAGGATGCCGTACAGCCGCTCGGCGGCGGGCACGTCGGCGGACGCCGCCTCCTCGGCCTGCCGGAGCGCCCGTGCGTGGAGGCGTCCGGCGAGCCTGCGGAAGGCGTCGTCCTTGCCGCGGACGTACTGGTAGACCGCCGACCGGGACACGCCCATGGAGGTGGCGATGTCGTCCATC
>NZ_JASKYR010001510.1:0-486 GCF_041028215.1 Streptomyces flavofungini | reverse complement strand
GTTCCAGGTGGAGTTCGACGCGGGTGGCGCCGACGCGGCCCGCGGTGCGCACGGAGACGCCGGGGGTGAGGACGGCGTCGGGCCAGCCGCCGTGSAGGGTGCGCTGGTAGAGCTGGTCGTGGATGGCGGCGATGGTGTCGGCGTCGATGCCTTTGTGGAGCTGCCACTGGTGGGGGACGAGGCCGTCGCGCACGGCTTCGGGCAGGGCGTGGAAGTAGCGGGTGTAGTCGGGGGTGAAGTGTTCGAGGCCGAGTTTTGAGTACTCCATGGGTGCGAAGGCCTCGGTGCGGGCGAGCCAGTGGAGTTTTTCGCGTCCGGCGGGGCGGGCGCGGAGCAGGTCGAGGAAGATTTCGGCGCCCGACTGTCCTGAGCCGATGACGGTGATGTGCTCGGCTTCGAGGAGGGTGTCGCGGTGGGTGAGGTAGTCCGCGGAGTGGATGACGGGGACGCCCGCGGCCTCGGCGAGGGGTTTGAGGGGTTCGGGGA
>NZ_JASKYR010000151.1:0-12194 GCF_041028215.1 Streptomyces flavofungini | reverse complement strand
GTCTCGCCCGGGCCTCGGCGGCGCTCGACATCCAGACCGGCGGCGGCGAGGTCATCGCCTCGGCGGCCACGCTGCCGCCGCTCACCGTCGCCACGGAGGGCTGGCCCGCGAACGTCGCCAAGGCCACCGCGCTGCTGCACCCGCGCGGCGTCGCGGTCGTGGCGTCACCGGAGGACGCGCCGCTGCCCTTCGCGGACGGTGCTTTTGATCTGGTCACGAGTCGGCACCCGGTGCGGGCCCACTTCGATGAGATCGCCCGGGTGCTGCGGCCCGGTGGCACGTACTTCGCGCAGCACGTCGGGCCCGCCAGCGTCTTCGAGGTGGTCGAGTACTTCCTGGGGCGGCAGCCGGCGGAGGTCAGGAACGGGCGGCACCCGGACGGCGAGCGCGCCGAGGCCGAGGCGGCCGGGCTTGAGGTCGTGGACCTGCGGGCCGAGCGGCTGCGGATCGAGTTCTTCGATGTCGGCGCCGTCGTGCACTTCCTGCGGAAGGTGGTGTGGATGGTGCCGGACTTCAGCGTGGAGAAGTACCGTCCGCGCCTGCTCGAACTGCACGAGGAGATCCAGGAGAAGGGTGCCTTCGTCGCCCACAGCTCCCGCCATCTCTTCGAGCTGCGCAAGCCGTAGTCCGGGCGAATCGTCGTAGACCTCGGAGATGCGGGCAAGCGGCACGGATGGCACTCCCCACCCCGTACGCCACTAAATCGAAGCCTTGATTCCGCATCGTTATCAATACTGGCTCGATCCGCCCCTTCGGCTCGCGTAAGTTCAGACCAAGGCTAATTCGCGCCAGCAAAGCGGCGCGTGCGGTGCCGTGCGGCGGAGGGGGCCGCGCGGCACCGCGAGCCGTCACTCGTCCCCGCGCACGACCATCCGCGCCCTGCCCACGACGCTCCGTGCGCCCGGCGCACGCCGTTAGCGCGGAGGACATCCCGGGCGTCAAGCGCGTGCGCCGTTCGGGGGTCACTCCTGGGGGTGTCGTCGCGTCCGGCCGGAAAACGCCCCAGAACCCGGAATTCCGCGGGATATACCGGGTCTCGCAGTCGTCGCGTGATCTCGGAGAGTAGTTGTGGCGCGCCGATGCACCCGGGATCACTTACGAAGGGTTATGGTGGAAACCCCCCCTCGGGCCGGTCCGTCTCCCCCCCACGGACCGGCCCGATTTTTTTCTGTCCGGAACCGGACCGGGTGCCGGGCTTTGAGCACCCGGCACCGGACCGGGTGACCTCAGCCCCGTCCGGCCCAGATGTTCGTGCCCGGCGTCGAGACCGCGAAGGTGTCGATGGCCGTCAGCTCCTCGTCGGTGAGCTTCGGCCCGGCGAGCGCGGCCACGTTCTCCTCGAGCTGCCTGACGCTGGACGCGCCGATCAGCGCGGAGGTCATGCGCTCGTCGCGCAGCACCCAGTTGAGGGCGAGCTGGGCGAGGGACTGGCCCCGGCCCGCCGCGATGTCGTTCAGGCCGTTGAGGCGGCGGACGACCTCGTCGCTCAGGAGATTCGGGTCGAGCGACTTGCCCTGGGTGGCGCGCGAGCCCTCCGGGATGCCGTTCAGGTACTTGTTGGTGAGCAGCCCCTGGGCGAGCGGCACGAAGGAGATGCAGCCCATGCCCGCCGCCTCCAGCGTGTCGAGGAGGCCGTCGTCCTCGGTCCAGCGGTTGATCATCGAGTACGACGGCTGGTGGATGAGGGCGGGGACACCCATCTCCCGCAGCAGCCGGGCCGCTTCGGCGGTCTGCTCGCTGTTGTACGACGACACGCCGACGTAGAGCGCCTTGCCCTGCTGGACGGCGGACGCGAGCGCGCCCATCGTCTCCTCCAGCGGGGTGTCGGGGTCGAAGCGGTGGGAGTAGAAGATGTCGACGTAGTCGAGGCCCATCCGCGCCAGCGAGGCGTCGAGGGAGGAGAGCAGGTACTTGCGGCTGCCCCACTCGCCGTACGGCCCGGGGTGCATCAGGTAGCCCGCCTTGGTCGAGATGACCAGCTCGTCGCGGTACGCGGCGAAGTCCTGGGCGAAGAGCTTGCCGAAGTTCAGCTCGGCGGAGCCGGGCGGCGGCCCGTAGTTGTTCGCCAGGTCGAAGTGGGTGACGCCGAGGTCGAAGGCGCGCCGCAGGATCGAGCGCTGGGTGTCCAGGGCCTTGTCGTCGCCGAAGTTGTGCCAGAGGCCGAGGGAGACCGCGGGCAGCTTCAGGCCGCTGCGGCCCGTGCGCCGGTACTCCATGGTGTCGTAGCGGTCCGAGGCCGCGCGGTACAGAGACGTGTCGTTCATGGAACGAAAGCTACTTCAGGGGGTGGCCGGACTCCTCGGGCCCCGTGCGCCCCGGCTTCTGGGGGTGGCCCGCACAGCGGTAGGGTGTCGCCCTCGGGGACTGCCCTACGCACACCCCTTGAGGACCGCCATCTGCTGGAGGGGCTGACACACGTGAACCTGCGCGACCTGGTGTACGGACTTTACGCACGCCGGGTGGAAGGCCGCCTCGATCACGACCAGGTGCCCAAGCACATCGGCGTCATCCTGGACGGCAACCGCCGCTGGGCGAAGGCGTCCGGCGGAACCGCCGCACAGGGCCACCAGGCGGGCGCGTACAAGATCGAGGAGTTCCTCGGCTGGTGCGCGGAGACGGACGTCGAGGTCGTCACGCTGTGGATGCTCTCCACCGACAACTTCGACCGGCCCGAGGAGGAGCTGACGCCGCTCCTCGGCATCATCGAGGCCACGGTCCGCGCGCTCGTCGCCGACGGCCGCTGGCGCGTGCACCACGTCGGCGCGCTCGACCTGCTGCCCGACCGCACCCAGAGCGTCATGAAGGAAGCCGAACAGGCCACGCACGGCAACACCGGGATACTGGTCAATGTGGCGGTGGGCTACGGCGGCCGCCAGGAGATCGCCGACGCGGTCCGCTCGCTGCTCCTGGAACACGCCGAGAAGGGCACCAGCCTGGAGGACGTCGCGGAGAGCGTCGACATCGACCTGATCTCCAAGCACCTCTACACCAGCGGCCAGCCCGACCCCGATCTGGTGATCCGTACGAGTGGAGAACAGCGTCTGTCCGGGTTCATGCTCTGGCAGTCCGCTCACTCCGAGTACTACTTCTGCGAAGTCTTCTGGCCGGCCTTCCGCAAGGTCGACTTCCTGCGTGCGCTGCGTGATTACGCGGCCCGCCACCGCCGTTTCGGGGGCTGACCCGTGTACCCCCATGAGGTCGGGGTAACCCAGAGTTAACCAACGCGTCGTCATATGCCCTGGCATGGCTGCGCTTGTTCGAGGGAATAACCCTTCCAGGTCGGCGTCCCAGCAGTATCCGACAGGGGCGCCGTATCTCAGCGGGCGGCATAGGGCCGTCCGCCCGGGAGGCCCTTTGCACCAGGACGACCGTGTGGACAGCACGGGCGACATGGAGGGCCGGTTCTCGGCCCGCGCATCGCGGCCGTGTCCGGCCTGGATGACAGACGCCAGCCCGCCCGGCATCCCTCCCGTCGCTCCCCGACCTCATCCGAGGGGGTACGTCCTTCCGTGGTGACCAGCACAAAGCGCCGCATGCCCGACAGGCGCACCTATGTTCTCGACACCAGCGTCCTGCTGGCCGATCCGAACGCCCTGACCCGCTTCGACGAGCACGAAGTCGTGCTGCCGGTCGTCGTGGTGACGGAGCTGGAGGCCAAGCGGCACCATCCGGAGCTCGGCTACTTCGCCCGGCAGGCGCTGCGCCTGCTGGACGACTTCCGTATCCGGCACGGCCGCCTGGACGCCCCGATCCCCATCGGGGACCTGGGCGGCTCGCTGCGCGTCGAGCTCAACCACTCCGATCCCGGCGTGCTCCCGGCCGGCTACCGGTTGGGGGACAACGACTCACGGATTCTCGCCGTAGCCCGCAATCTCCAGGCGGAGGGGTACGACGTCACGGTCGTCTCCAAGGACCTGCCGCTCAGAATCAAGGCGTCCTCGGTGGGGCTCCTCGCGGAGGAGTACCGCGCGGAGCTGGCCATCACGGACTCCGGCTGGACCGGCATGTCCGAGCTCACGCTCCCCGGGGAACAGGTCGACCTGCTCTTCGACGAGGACAGCCTGTACGTGCCGGAGGCGGCCGGTCTGCCCGTGCACACGGGCCTCACCATCCAGTCGGAGCGCGGCAAGGCCCTCGGCCGCGTCACGCCAGAGGGCAATGTCCGTCTCGTGCGGGGCGACCGCGAGGCGTTCGGCATCAAGGGCCGGAGCGCCGAGCAGCGGATCGCGCTCGACCTGCTCCTCGACCCGGACGTCGGGATCGTCTCGATGGGCGGGCGCGCGGGCACCGGCAAGTCGGCGCTCGCGCTCTGCGCGGGCCTGGAGGCGGTCCTGGAGCGCAGGCAGCACCAGAAGGTGATGGTCTTCCGGCCGCTGTACGCGGTGGGCGGGCAGGAGCTCGGCTATCTGCCGGGCACCGAGGCCGAGAAGATGGGCCCGTGGGCGCAGGCGGTCTTCGACACGCTCGGCTCGGTGGCGGGCAAGGAGGTCATCGAGGAGGTGACCGCGCGCGGGATGCTTGAGGTCCTGCCGCTCACCCACATCCGCGGGCGCTCGCTGCACGACGCGTTCGTGATCGTGGACGAGGCCCAGTCCCTGGAGCGGAACGTTTTGCTGACCGTTCTGTCCAGGATCGGGGCGAACTCCCGTGTCGTCCTCACCCATGACGTCGCCCAGCGCGACAACCTCAGGGTGGGCCGGTACGACGGTGTGGTCGCCGTCGTGGAGAAGCTGAAGGGGCATCCGCTCTTCGCCCACGTCACGCTCACGCGGTCGGAGCGTTCGCAGATCGCGGCCCTGGTGACCGAAATGCTGGAGGACGGTCACATCTAGGCCCGTTCACGGCAGTTGCACCCCAGATGACGCCGCCCGGCAAAGCGAAGGAGCCTAGCCGGGCGGCGTCTTCGTGCGCCCCCTTTTCCGAAAAACTCCTGGAGCAAACGGGGTGTGAGCTTAAACACGCAACAGAGAATTGCCTTGCGGTGTCCGGCTGGGGCAGAGTCTCAGTCCTGTCAGGCCCCGCATGCGACACACGTGTACCCCCAGCGGTACGCAACAACAGAACTTCATAGTGGCCGTCGCATGCCGCCCGAGCACCACGCGGCGCTCCCAGCACGGGAGTTGTCCACCGGGCCCGCGCCTCCCGTGACCGATCGCAAGCGGAGGCCAGCGCCAGGGGCACGATTGCGTCCGCGAGGTCACCTATGCGGGCGATGCTGGAAGGAAACCGTGTGAGCCGGATTTCGGTCCGGGGATTCGCCGTGGCGTCCGCCACCGCGGTCACCACCGTCGGCGCTGTCGTGGGCGTTGCCTCGGGCAACACCCAGTCCTCGAACTCGAACGACTTCGAGGCAGCGGCAAGCGACGCGACGCTCCTCGCAGACATACCCGCGGGTCAGCAGGCCCAGGTCCAGACGGCGTCCCTGACGCAGCAGGCCGACGCGCAGGCCATGGCCGCCGACACCGCCGCGAAGAAGACCGCCGCGGAGGAGGCCCGTAAGCAGGCCGCCGCCTCGGCGATCGAGAAGCAGAAGGCCGCGGAGAAGGCGGAGAAGGCGGAGGCAGCCAAGACGGCCGCCGCCAAGAAGGAGCGCGAGGACAAGCTGGAGCAGAAGGCCAGCCGCTCCTCCTCCCGCGACGCCTCCAGCTTCACTCCCCAGAGCTCTTACACGGTCGCGCAGGTCCAGGCGATGGCACGGCAGATGGTCCCCGGGGACCAGTTCCAGTGCTTCAGCAACATCGTCAACCACGAGTCGACGTGGAACTACAAGGCCACCAACGCCTCTTCCGGCGCCTACGGCCTGGTGCAGGCGCTGCCCGGTTCCAAGATGTCCTCGGCGGGCGCCGACTGGCAGACCAACCCGGCCACGCAGATCAAGTGGGGCCTGGGTTACATGAACGACCGCTACGGAAGCCCGTGCGGCGCCTGGAGCTTCTGGCAGGCGAACAACTGGTACTAGGCCGCGCCCCCGGCCGTACCGCGCTCGACCTCGCGAGGCCCCTCACCGTTCTCCGGTGGGGGGCCTCGCCCGTGTACGGTCGGTCCGGACGGCTTCCAGGGGGGAGTGGTACGGAAAGACGGGGGTAGAGGACGGATCATGTCGCGAGTGCCAGGGTGGCTCGGCCGGATCGGTGCCGGACTGAGTGAGATGGGCGAGCGGTTGAACGAGCAGCGCCGCGACCACGACGCCGGCTCGGACGCCGATGAGCCGCAGGATTCCGTCAGCGGAGAGCAGGAGCACGACCATGTGCCACCGCCCCCGGCGTACGCGCCGGACATAGCGGCCAGGCCCGACCCGGTGGCCTCCATCCCCTGGGGCATGCGGGTCGCGGCGGAGGCGGGGTGGCGGCTGCTGGTCCTCGCGGGCACCCTCTGGGTCCTGATGAAGGTCATCAGCGCGGTCCAGCTGGTGGTGCTCGCCTTCGTGGCCGCGCTCCTCATCACCGCGCTGCTCCAGCCCACGGTGGCCCGGCTCAAGCGGGCCGGTCTGCCGCGCGGCCTCGCGACGGCGGTCACGGCGATCCTCGGCTTCGTCATCATGGGCCTGGTCGGCTGGTTCGTGGTCTGGCAGGTCATGGAGAACGCCAACGAGCTCTCCGGGCAGATCCAGGACGGCATCGAGGACTTGCGCAAGTGGCTCCTCAACAGCCCGTTCCATGTGACCGAGGATCAGATCAACGACATCGCCAAGACGTTGCGGGACGCGGTCGGCGCCAACACCGAGGAACTCACCTCGGCGGGCCTCGAAGGCGTCACGGTCATCGTGGAGGCGCTGACCGGCATCCTGCTCGCGATGTTCTCGACGCTCTTCCTGCTGTACGACGGCAAGCGCATCTGGCAGTGGTTTCTGAAGCTGGTGCCCGCCCAGGCGCGGCCCGGTATCGCGGGGGCGGGTCCGCGGGCGTGGCGCACGCTCACCGCGTATGTGCGCGGCACGGTGATAGTGGCCCTGATCGACGCCATCTTCATCGGCCTCGGCATCTACTTCCTCGGGGTGCCGATGGCGGTGCCGCTCGCGGTCATCATCTTCCTCGCCGCGTTCGTGCCGCTGGTGGGTGCCGTGGTCTCCGGCGCCCTCGCGGTGGTCGTCGCACTGGTCACCCAGGGTGTGTTCACCGCGGTGATGGCCCTGGTGGTGGTGCTCGCGGTGCAGCAGATCGAGGGGCACATCCTTCAGCCGTTCATCCTCGGCCGCGCGGTGCGGGTGCATCCCCTCGCGGTGATCCTCTCGGTCGCCGCGGGCGGCATGATCGCCGGTGTCGGCGGTGCGGTGGTGGCGGTGCCGCTGGTCGCCGTCACGAACACGGTCGTCGGGTATCTCCGCTCGCACGCCAGGGAGGCGGCGCTGAAGCAGGCCCCGCAGCCGCGCGGCGCGACCGCCATGGACACCGCGTCCACGGAGCCGCCCGCTCCGGAACCCTCGTCCTCGTCGACGAACCACCTGTCGTAGCGCCCCGAGGGACATACGCGAAGCGGCCCGGTCCGAAACTCAGGGTTTCGGACCGGGCCGCTTCGCGTGCGACGGGTCTCGCGTTACGCGAGGACGTCCTCGGAGTCGAGCGTGACGCCGACCGCCTGGATGACCGAGGCGATCTTGAAGGCCTCCTGGATCGTCTCGCGGTCGACACCGGCCTTGCGCAGGACCTGCTCGTGCGAGTCCAGGCACTGGCCGCAGCCGTTGATCGCGGAGACCGCGAGGGACCACAGCTCGAAGTCGACCTTCTCGACCCCGGGGTTGCCGATGACGTTCATCCGCAGACCGGCGCGCATCGTCCCGTACTCCGGGTCGGAGAGCAGGTGACGCGTGCGGTAGAAGACGTTGTTCATCGCCATGACGGCGGCGGCCGACTTGGCGGCCGTGTACGCCTCGGGGGAGAGGTTCGCCTTGGCCTCGGGCTCCAGCTCGCGCAGCACCCGCGGGGAGCGGGACGCGATGGCGCAGGCCAGGACGGTGCCCCAGAGCTGCTGCTGCGGCAGATCGCTGTTGCCGATGACCGAGCCGAGGTTCAGCTTCAGGTCCTTGGCGTAGTCCGGTACGGCGGACTTCAGTTCGTCGAGAGCCATGTCAGTAGCCTTCCGTTCACTCGCCCGAGAGGAGCGCGACCGGGTCGAGGGTCTCGTCGCCCTTGCTCCAGTTGCAGGGGCAGAGCTCGTCGGTCTGCAGGGCGTCGAGGACCCGGAGGACCTCCTTGGGGTTACGGCCCACGGAACCGGCGGTCACCATCGTGAACTGGATCTCGTTGTTCTGGTCGACGATGAAGACGGCGCGCTGCGCGAAGCCGTCCTCGCCCTCGATGCCGAGGTCACGCATGAGCTCGTGCTTGGAGTCGGCCAGCATCGGGAACGGCAGGTCGGTCAGGTCCGGGTGGTCCTTGCGCCAGGCGTGGTGCACGAACTCGGAGTCGCCGGAGAAGCCGAGGATCTGGGCGTCACGGTCGGCGAACTCGTCGTTCAGCTTGCCGAAGGCCGCGATCTCGGTCGGGCACACGAAGGTGAAGTCCTTGGGCCACGCGAAGACGATCTTCCACTTGCCCTCGTAGGTCTTGTGGTTGATCTGCTCGAACTCCGAGCCCTTCTCCAGGGAGACACAGGCGGTCAGGTCGAACTCGGGGAACTTGTCACCGACAGTGAGCACACGTACTCCTTGCGCGAAGAGAGTCCCTTTTGAGGACTTTCCTGGGGGGTTGGACTGATGTCGATGGTGGCACAGAGTGCATTGATTATGGAAATAGCTAGAGTGGGTCGAGTTGATCGGAGGTGGTTATCAGTGCGTGCCATAAATAGGGGCAAGCAGACCAGCGGCAAGCAGCCGAGCCTGGCGCAGTTGCGCGCGTTCGCGGCCGTGGCCGAGCATCTGCACTTCAGGGACGCGGCATCGGCGATCGGGATGAGCCAGCCCGCCCTGTCCGGAGCCGTGGCGGCCCTGGAGGAGGCACTGGGTGTCCAGCTACTGGAGCGGACCACGCGCAAGGTGCTGCTCTCCCCGGCGGGCGAGCGCCTCGCCTCCCGGGTGGAGTCCGTGCTCGGCGAGGTCGAGGCGCTCATGGAGGAGGCGGACGCCGTCAAGGCGCCGTTCACGGGCGCGCTGCGGCTCGGCGTGATCCCCACCGTGGCGCCCTACCTGCTGCCCACGCTCATCACCCTCGTCCATGAGACCTACCCCGATCTCGATCTCCAGGTGCACGAGGAGCAGACCTCCTCGCTGATCGAGGGGCTCACGGCGGGACGGCTCGACCTGCTGCTCCTCGCGGTCCCGCTCGGTGTGCCGGGCGTCACCGAACTGCCCCTCTTCGACGAGGACTTCGTGCTCGTCACGCCGCTCGACCACTGGCTCGGCGGCCGGGAGGGCATCCCCCGCGAGGCGCTGAAGGAGCTGCGCCTGCTCCTCCTGGACGAGGGGCACTGCCTGCGCGACCAGGCCCTGGACATCTGCCGCGAGGCCGGCCGCGCCGAGGCCCCGGTGACCACCACCGCGGCCGGGCTCTCCACCCTCGTCCAGCTGGTGGCGGGCGGGCTCGGCGTGACGCTGCTGCCGCGCACCGCGGTGCGGGTGGAGACAAGCCGCAGCAACCAGTTGCTCACCGGGTACTTCGCCGACCCCGCGCCCACTCGGCGGATCGCCCTCGCGATGCGCACGGGGGCCGCGCGGTCCGCCGAGTACGAGGAGCTGGCCGAGGCGCTGCGGGGGGCCGTACGGCCGCTGCCGGTGCGGGTGGTCTGACCCCGCACCGGCAGCGTACGACCGAAGGACCCCGCTACTCCGTGCGCAGCCCGTCGGGCCGCATCATCCGCCACAGCGGCGGAAGGCTGAGCAGCGTCACGACCGCGACGAGCACGGCTCCCGCGCCGGTCAGGGGCAGGAAGACCCACCAGTCCTCGACCGACTTCTCGATCATGCGGACCATGACGTACCCCAGGCCGAGGCCGCCCGCGACGGCGAGGGCCAGGCCGACCGCCACGGGGACCGCTGTCTGCCACAGGACCGACCACGCCATCGAACCGCGGCGCGTGCCGAACGCGGTGAGCGCGGCGAGCAGGCGCTTGCGCTCCCGGAGCTGCTCCAGCATCGAGACCAGCATGGACGCCGCGATCAGAGCCATCGTCGCCATCGCGCCGATCATGAGGCCGGTCCTGATGGAGGCGTACTGCTTGTCACGCTCGACCGCGCGCAGCGTCATGACGTCGAGGAAGGGGTCGACGCGGGCCGCGGCGTTGCGGACGTACTCCTCGTTGTCCTTCACCCCGGGGTCGACCTGGATCATGGCGAGCGTCTCGGCGTCGACCAGCTTGCCCGGGGCGATCGCGCCGGGAGTGGCGAAGATGCCGTCGTGCAGGTCGCCGCCGGGGTCGGGGCGGGCCTTGACCTTGCGCGCGTTGGCGGGCAGCGTCCACAGCTTGTGCTTGCCGCCGGGCTCGTCCCAGCTGTCGGAGTTCAGGTCGACGGGCTTGCCGGGCCGGGCCGACTGGTCCACCCATCCGTTCATCTCGGTGTCGCCGGTGTGCACGACGAAGGTGTCGCCGTCCCGGCACGAGCCGATCCGGGCCAGTTCGCGCAGGTTCGCGCAGGTTCCGACGGTCAGCTCCGTGGTGGGCCTGAGGTCGTCGTCGTTCTTCAGCCTGCCCGGCTTCACGACGTACGCGGAGACGGTGCCGATGACGTTCTTGACGCCCTTGGTGGTGCGGAACCTGTCGATCATCTGCTGGGCGAGTTCGCCGTCCCCGACGCTCGCGCGCACCTGGAGCTTGGCCCGGGCGGGGTCGTTGTCCGTGACCCGGTCGAAGTCGTCGTGCATCGAGCCGAACATCATCTGGAGGGCGATGGCGCCCGCCACCGCGACCGTGATGCCGCTGACGGCGCGGGCCGCCGTGCCGCTGTTCAACTGGAGCCTGCGGATGGCGAGCTGCCAGGGCACGGGGCCGCCGCGCAGCCGGGCCACGGCCGCCTCGACCAGCCAGGGGAGCAGCGCGGCGAGGCCGATCAGGGTGAGCGCCGCGCCCAGGCCGATGGCGTAGACCGGCGGGGTCATGTCGCCCGCGAGGCGGCCCGAGGACAGCAGGATGCCGATGCCGGCCACCGGCATGAGGACGCGCCACCAGATCCGGCGCTTGCGGGGCCTGGCGTTGCGGAAGACGCCGAGGGGCTCGATGGAGACGGACCGCAGCGAGATCAGCGTGACCACGAAGGCGGTGAGCGGGACGGCCACCAGGACGAGTGCCGCGAGGCCGGGCACCGGCGTCACGTCGGAGGCGAAGGCGCTGACCTTCCACACGTCGAAGACGCCGAGCAGTTCACGCAGGCCCAGGAAGGCGAGGCCGCCGAGGGCCAGGCCGAGCAGCGCGCCGCACAGGGCCTCGCCCGCCGCGATCCTGCGCACCGCCCGTGCGTCCGCGCCGACGAGGCGCAGCGCGGCGAGCCGCTTGTCCCGCCGGTCGCCGCCGAAGCGGACGGCGGTGCCGATGAAGATGATCACCGGGGTCAGCAGGACCACGCAGCCGAGGACGACCAGCACGATCAGGACCGGGTCCAGCGGCTTCGGCGGCTCCTTGTAGCCGAACCGGGTGACGCGGTGGCCGCCCTTGTCCTGGGTGAGGGCGTCGGAACCGGCGTAGAAGTAGAGCTCCTGGGGGTGGACAAGGCCCGGGTCGCCGATGGTGCCGGTGATGCGGTACCGGCTGAAGCGTTCCCTGAGCAGCTCGCCCTCGGAGCTGTTCATGAGGTCGCGCAGGGCGGGCGAGACGACCATCTCGCCGTCCGCGGGCAGCTTCTTGAGGCCGGGCGGCCTGACGGGGTGCCCGCCCTCGGCGCGCACGGTGTAGCCGGGTACCGTCCGGTCGCGGAAGTCGGTGTCGGCGGAGCGGGTGAGGACGCTGGTGTCGGACCGCTTGTGCTCCTTGCCGTCGAACTGGCCCTCGGCGGAGCGGGCCACCGAGCGGTCCTCGCGGTGCTGGAGCAGGTTCGGCACGGAGGCCGCGCCGAGCAGCAGCGCGACGCCGAGGCCGACGCCGACCGCGGTCAGGATGGTGCGGGCCCAGCCCGCACGGCCGCCGCCGACGGCGAAGCGTATGCCCATCAGGAGATCGCGCACCCAGGCGCTGATGCCCGTAGGAGCGGTGTGGCCGGGGTGCGGGGCCGGATGCTCCGTACGGGCCTTGGCGCGGGTGTCGAGACTCATACCGCTCGCTCCATGTCGCGC
>NZ_JASKYR010001509.1:0-686 GCF_041028215.1 Streptomyces flavofungini | reverse complement strand
GGCGCGTCCCGCCGCGCTGACCGAGGACCAGCGCCGCGCCGCCCGGCTGATGGTGGACGTCCTTGCCCGGGCGGCGCGGCCGGACGGCCCCCTTGAGAGCCCGTCGGCCGGTACCGAACCCGGCGAGAATCCGGTCACGCCCGCCGAGGACGAGGCCCCTCTGCCAGGCCCCGACGCCGACTTCTTCGCGCTCGGCGGGCATTCGCTGCTCGCGGTACGGATCGTCGCCGAGGCCGAGCGCCGCTACGGCGCCCGGGTCCCGCTGCGCGCCCTGCTCGCCGACCCGACCGTGGCCGGGCTCGCCCGCGCCCTGGAGGCGGGCACGGGCGCCGCGACCGGACGGGAGGCCCCCTTCGACCCCGACGCCGAGCACACCGCCGCTCCCGTACAGCAGCGCCTGTGGTCGCTCGACCGGATGCGGAACGTGCGGACCGCCTACCTGGCACCCGGCGTCGTGGAGATCCACGGGCCCGTCGACGCTCCGGCACTGCGCGAGGCTTTCGCCCGGGCGCTGGCCCGCCACCCCGCACTGCGCTCCCGGTTCCGCCTCGACACCAAGGCCCGCCGCGTGCTCTACCGCACCAACGGCCCCGCCCCCGAGGTCACGCTGACCGACGCCGCCGCCTGGAGCGCGCAACGGCGCGAGGACCACCTCGCCGACCTGTGCTGGCGCCCCTTCGACCTGG
>NZ_JASKYR010001508.1:0-479 GCF_041028215.1 Streptomyces flavofungini | reverse complement strand
GGCCACGGCCGGACCCGCCAGGGACGCGGTCGACTCGGCCACGCGGATCGCGCCGTTGGCCTTCTGCACGTCGGCGGCGAGGCGCGGAACCGTACTGGCGACGCCGGGCTGGAACAGCGCCGCCGCCGCGCCGTTGACCGCGCCGATCGCGCAGATCTCCCAGAGGACGACATGTCCGGTGAAGAAGAAGACCGCCGCGAGGGACTGGGCGGCCAGCCGGACGAGGTCGGCGCCGATCATGAGCAGGCGGGTGCTGAACCGGTCCGCGAAGACCCCGCCGAAGACGACGAGTCCCGCGAAGCAGACGGTGGTGGCGGCCATGGCGAGGCCGACGGCCCCCGCGCCGTGGCCGTGCCGCAGGAGTCCGGCGGCGAGCGCCACGGGCAGCATGGTGTCGCCGAGCTTCGCCACGGCCCTGGCCCCGAAGAACAGCCCGAAGTCCCGGCTCCAGATGCCCTCGCCGGGGCCCTCCCCCACCG
>NZ_JASKYR010001507.1:0-527 GCF_041028215.1 Streptomyces flavofungini | reverse complement strand
GCCCCGCACCCCCGCGATGCGCGGCTACGTCCATCTGCACGGCACCCTGACCGGCCTGGCCTTCCGGCACGCCGCCGATGTGCTGCGACCGCCCGCGCCCGCCTCCCCCACGGCCAGCGCCGTCTTCGGCACGCTCCCCAGGGCCGACACCGACGACGGGTTCAGGATTCTGGACGGGCTCTGGTTCCCGGGCCGGGGCGGGAGCTGGACCCGGGTCGACCTGGCCTACGTACAAGAGGCCCGCCGGCGCTGGCTGAACGCCGCCGACCAGCGGGCCCTGGCCGCCGCGGCCCTCGTCGACACCCTGGAGACCCTCGTACGGGATGACGGGATGGGCCTGCGGAGGCTGGTCCTGTGGGAGGTGTGCTGCCTGCTGCGGGACGGCGGGCCGCGTCCGACGGCGGCGGAGGCGGTGGCCCTCGGGGTGCACCGCGACGACGCCGGCGCGCTCGCCGCCGCCGTGGCCACCGGGTTCCCGGCGGCGGGCCCGGCCCGGCACGCCGCGGAGACGCTGAACGACGTATGGC
>NZ_JASKYR010001506.1:0-608 GCF_041028215.1 Streptomyces flavofungini | reverse complement strand
GCACTCCCCCGGCCCCCGGCACCGCCCCGGTCGGCGGCGCCGGGGGCCGGGGGAGTGCCGAGCGCGGCGAGATAGGCCGTGGCGTCGCCGAGGTCCCAGGCCGCCGGGGAGGCCCGGCCGAGCGCGGCGAGATAGGCCGTGGCGYCGCCGAGGTCCCAGGCCGCCGCCATGGCGCAGAACCGGGCCTCCCCGGCGGCCTCCGGGTCGTACGGCAGGAGCAGTTCGGCCGCGAGGAGGAGGGCCTCGCGGGCGTCGGCCACGGGTCCGTCGGCGAGCGTGAGCCGCCCCCGGGTCAGCTCGACGGCCCCGCGCACCAGCGGGTCGGCCGATTCGGCGCGCGCGGCGGCGAGCAGCTCCCTGGCCCGGTCGGTGCTGCCCGCGAGCCGGGCGTGGTCGGCGGCGGCGGCCCTGCGCAGTGCGCGCTCCCGCGCGTCCTCGGTGAGGTCGGCCGCCGCGGCGAGGGCCGCCGCGCGCTCGGCGTGGCGCGTGCCCGTGCCCGGATCGTGCGCGGCGTCCACCAGCGCGGCGGCGAGGCGCGGGTCGGGGCCGGTCGCGGCCAGCGCCCGGTGCAGATGGCGCGGGAGCGGCGGGGTGCGGGTGTCGTCGAG
>NZ_JASKYR010001505.1:0-921 GCF_041028215.1 Streptomyces flavofungini | reverse complement strand
GCGCGGACTCGTCCGCCCCAGCCACGTCCGCACCAGACGCCCCTCCTCGCCCGCCTTCGCGGCGTCGTCGACGTACGCCACGGCGAGCGGGAAGCGGCGGCGCAGCGCGGCGAGGTTCTTCAGGCCGTCCCCGGAGGTCTGTCCGTAGACCGCGCCGAGCAGCGCGATCTTGGCGTGGTCGCGGTCGCCGGAGAAGGCGCGGTCGGAGAGGCGGGTGTAGAGGTCCTCCTCGCTGCCCGCCACCTCCATGAGGCCCCGGTCGCGGGAGATCGCGGCGAGCACCCTGGGCTCCATCTGGTCGGCGTCGGCGACCACGAGCCGCCAGCCGGGGTCGGCGACGACGGCGCCGCGGAGCACCTTGGGGATCTGGAGGGCACCGCCGCCGTTGGTGGTCCAGCGTCCGCTCACCGAGCCGCCCGGCGTGAACCCGGGCCGGAAGCGGCCGTCATGCACCCAGTCCTGGAGCCAGCTCCAGCCGTGGGCGGTCCAGACGCGGTACAGCTTCTTGTACTCGATCAGGGGCCGCACGGCGGGGTGGTCGAACTTCTCCAGCTCCCAGCGGCGCGTCGACTTCACCTTGATCCCGGCCTGCGCGAACGCCTTCACCACGTCGGCGGCGAGGTCGGGGCGGACGCGGCGGCCGAAGGCGGCGGACACCTCGTCGGCGAGCTCGGCGAGGCGGCGTGGCTCGCGGTGGACGTCGGCGCGCCAGGGCAGTCCCGAGGCGTTCATCTCGGCGGCCACCAGCATGCCCGCCGACTCGGAGGCGGTGAGCAGCCGCATCCGGCCGGGGTGGGCGGTCGCGTCATGTCTTCGCTGCTGGTCGGCATAGACCTCGACGAGTTCGGCGAGCGACACCTCGGTGCCGCCGGGGCGGGGCTCGAAGAGGGAGTCCTGGCTGCCGGGCTCGGCGGCACGGGG
>NZ_JASKYR010001504.1:0-451 GCF_041028215.1 Streptomyces flavofungini | reverse complement strand
GCCGAGACCCCCTACCCGCGACAGCGGCGGAACGGCGCCACGCCCCTGGTGTGGATGCGTCGCGCGGCGGGTCTGCTGATGCTGCTCTGCGCGGCGGCCCACCTCCCGATGGACTGGTCGCAGGGGTCCACCTTCAGCCTCTCGGCGTCGATCGGCGTCTCCGCCGTCTGCGCCGCGGCGGGCGTCGCGCTCTGCGTGAGCCGCTCGCTGTCCGTGGCGGTGGCGGGCACCCTGGTGGCCGGTGCGCTGGCCGTCGGACACCTCCTCGACGACCGGCTCGGCTCCGACGGGCTCGCCCAGGTGCTGCGGCCCGAGGGCGTCCCCGCTCCGCTGCCCACGCTCTCGGCGGTGGCCGCCGCGCTGGCCGCCCTGCTGATCGTGGCCCTGACGGTCGCCGGACTGCGCATGTCGGCCGCCAACCGCTACCCCGGCCCGCGCGTCTGACCCCACC
>NZ_JASKYR010001503.1:0-470 GCF_041028215.1 Streptomyces flavofungini | reverse complement strand
CCTGAGGCTGCTTCCCCGCCCGGCCGGTTCCCCGGGTGCGGGTCCGTCTCGTGTTTTGCGCAGTTCCCCGCGCCCCTGAGGCGCTTCCCCGCACGGCCGGATTCTCGGGTGCGGGTTGTTCTCGTTTTTCGCGCAGTTCCCCGCGCCCCTAGGGCTGCTTCTCCGCACGGGCGGTTTCTCGGGTGCGGGTCCGGCTCGTTCTTTGCGCAGTTCCCCGCGCCCCTAAGGCGCTCTCCCCCGCACGGCCGGACTCTCGGGTGCGGGTTGATCTCGTTTTTCGCGCCGTTCCCCGCGCCCCTGAGGCTGCTCCCCCACACGGCCGGTTCCCCGGGTGCGGGTCCGGCTCGTTCTCTGCGCAGTTCCCCGCGCCCCTGAGGCGCTTCCCCGCACGGGCGGACTCTCGGGYGCGGGKAACTGCGCGGAAAACGAGAGCGACCCGCACCCAAGAGACGGCCCAAGGCCCGCCAGGC
>NZ_JASKYR010001502.1:0-562 GCF_041028215.1 Streptomyces flavofungini | reverse complement strand
GCCCTGACCCTCGCAGACATCCCCGGTGCCATCGACGAATACGTGCAGGCCGCCCGCAACGCAATCGACGCAGGCATGGACGGCATCGAACTCCACGGCGCCAACGGATACCTGCTGCACCAGTTCCTCGCCCCCTCGGCTAACCAGCGCACCGACACCTATGGTGGCTCCCCCCGGGCCAGGGCCCGTTTCGTCATCGAGGTCGCCCAGGCCGTGAGTGACGCCATCGGAAGCGAACGCGTGGGCATTCGCATCTCCCCGGCGATTAACCTTCACGGTGCACTGGAGAGCGACCCGACACGGGCCTGGCCTACCTCCACACCATCGGTGACCCCGCCTCCGAGCTGATCACTGATCTCGCCCACCGCTTCGCAGGTATCCACATTGTCAGCAACGGCTGGGATCCGGTCACCGACGTCACTGCTGCCCAGAACCTCATCAGCAGCGGCAAGGCCGATCTCGTCGCCGTGGGCCGCGCCTTCATCGCCAACCCTGACCTGGTCCACCGCTGGCAGACCGGAGCCGACCTCAACCAGCCCGACGGAMCGACCTTCTACGGAGG
>NZ_JASKYR010001501.1:0-571 GCF_041028215.1 Streptomyces flavofungini | reverse complement strand
ACCCCGGCTGGCACGCCTCCGGCTGGGGCGACCCCGGCTGGCCCGCCGCCATCGCCGAAGGTGGGTCGGTCGCTCCCCGATCGCTCCGTACGTCCATGGCCAGATTCTTTCACACCATGGCCATCTGGCCAGGCGCGGGCGTCCGGCCACCCCGCGCACGCTCGTGTCCATGGAGATCCACCACGAGACCGGAAGCGCCATCGACCGCGCCGTGCAGCGCCCCGGCAGCCGCGCCCGCCCCTGGGCCGTCGCCGCCGGAGCCGCCCTCGCCATCGTCGTCGCCGGAGCGTTCAGCACGCTCGCGGGGCTGCTCGTCGGGCCGCTGCACGACGATCTCGGCTGGTCACGGTCGTCCGTCGGGCTGGGGTCGCTCGTCAACATGGTGGTGTACGGGGCCACCGCGCCGTTCGCCGCGGCGCTGATGGACCGGCTCGGGATGCGGCGCGTGGCGGCGGGGGCGCTGGTGCTCGTCGGGGCGGGTGCCGCGCTCACCACGACCATGACCTCGCCCTGGCAGTTCGTGCTGTATTGGGGCGTGCTCGTCGGGCTCGGCACCGGGGCCACGGCCACC
>NZ_JASKYR010001500.1:0-620 GCF_041028215.1 Streptomyces flavofungini | reverse complement strand
GGTCAGCGGTTGCCGGACATCAGCGGTTGCCGGACGTCAGCGGTTGCCGGGCGTCAGTGCCTGCTGTAGGCGCACGGCTCGTGACAGTCCCGGTCCTTCCACTTCGGGCACGGGTCCTTCGAGGTGCAGCTCGGTACGTGCCATCCGTGGGTGTCCACGTACGCCGCGCTCACCCAGCCGCCGACGCCGGTCATCCAGTACCAGAGCGAGTCGCCGTGGACGGCGGTGCCGCGCGTCGCGCAGTCGACGCGGTCCTCACTGCCCCTGGGCAGCTCCGCGACGATCCGGCCCGAGGTGCTCGGCTCGTCCCTGACCTTCAGGTCCGGCCCCGAGACGACGGTCCCCCAGATCACGCCGTCGTCGTTGTGCGCGGGGCTGACAGCGGCGGTGGCGGTGGCCGCCGAGCCCAAGGTCAGCAGGGCGGCGGCACCCACGGCCCCCAGAGTCGATGCGATTCCCATGATCGGCCAACACCCGTTCGGCCGAGCCCTCCACCGGAACCGCGTCAGCCCTTCGGGGAGCTGGTGGGGTTCCTTGCCGGGGTTTGTGCGTTTCCCCTGCGGGGGGCTGGTGTGTTCCCTCTGCGGGGGCTGATGCGATCCCCCTGCGGGGTGCTGGTG
>NZ_JASKYR010000150.1:0-14805 GCF_041028215.1 Streptomyces flavofungini | reverse complement strand
GCCCCTCGGGACCGGGCTCCGGGCCCGGCTCCATCAGGAAGGCCAGCGGGTGGGTCTCGACGTCGAGGCAGCCGCGGCTGCCGCAGTAGCAGGGCCGCCCCTCGGGGTTCACCGTGAGGTGGCCGACCTCCAGGGCGAGCCCCGAACGCCCGCGGGCCACGCCAGGTGCAGCGGGTTCAGCGCGGTGCCCTCCGGCTCCGCGACGGCGGACGGCGCGGCGAGCCCCGTTCCGACGCAGCGCCTGCCGGTCTCCCGCAGCAGCCGCGCGCCCGCGTCGACGACCGCGCCGAGCACCTGTGCGGGGTCGGCGTCGATGGTCTCGCAGCCGGGCGCGGTGGCGACGATGCGCCCGCCGAGGCCGACCAGCGCGGCCCGGAAACCGTCGGCGTGCACCTGCGCGGCGAGCACCACGGGCCCGTCCTCGGCGACCGAGAGCCGGTGCGAGGGCCTGCCCTGCGACCCCGCCGCCGCGCTCGGCTTCGCGTCGATCCGGATCAGGCCGAGCGCCTCCAGCTCGGCGGCCACCGCACCAGCGGTCGCGCGCGTGACGCCCAGCTCCGCGGTGAGCACGGCGCGGGTCGGGGCGCGTCCGGTGTGCACCAGTTCGAGCGCGGGTCCCAGCGCGCCGCGGCCTCGCTCCAGGCGGGTACGGGTGGTCACTTCCCCCTCGGCACGGGGGTCAGCCTTGCCGTTCATGAGGGGGAGTCTCCCATGATCCGTACACGGCCAGGCCGTTCGGACGTCATCTGCTCGTTCCTCCCGGGGAACCGTCTCCGTGAGCCGGGGCACGGGCCCCGCGTGCCGCCCGAAGCGGCCCCCCACGTCACCCGGGACAGCCCGCCGCACGTCGGCCGGGATGACCCGCGCACGTCAGCCGGGATGGCCTACGCACGTCGCCCGGGATGGCCCGCGCGCCTTGATCCGTCACCGGTACGCACTTTACTCTCATTTTGTGCCGCTACTAAACAAACTCGGGACCGCAGCGTCGCGGCCCACCGCACCCGACCTCCGCCGACTGCGGATCGTGCTCACCGTCTTCTTCGCGCTCGACGGCTTCATCTTCGCCGGGTGGGTCGTCCGCATCCCCGCCATCAAGGAACAGACGGGCGCTTCGGCGGGCTCGCTCGGGCTCGCGCTGCTCGGGGTCTCGGCCGGGGCGGTGATCACGATGATGCTGACCGGACGGCTCTGCCGCCGCTTCGGCAGCCACCGGACCACCGTCGCCTGCGCCGTTCTGCTGTCGCTGAGCGTCGCCCTGCCGCCGCTGACCCACTCGGCGGCAGCACTCGCCGCGGTGCTCCTGGTCTTCGGCGCCGCGTACGGCGGCATCAACGTCGCGTTCAACAGCGCCGCCGTCGACCTGGTGGCCGCGCTGCGGCGGCCGATCATGCCCAGCTTCCACGCGGCGTTCAGCCTGGGCGGCATGGTCGGCGCGGGCGTCGGCGGGCTGATCGCGGGCTCCCTCTCCCCCACGCGCCACCTCCTCGGCCTCACCCTGATCGGACTGCTCGTCACCGCCGTCGCGGGACGCGCGCTGCTGCGGCTCGAACCACCGGCCGCGCCGAGCGGGACCCGCGGCAAGGGCAGCGCCCCGCGCCGACTGGACTCCCGCACCCGCGGCCTCGTCACCGTCTTCGGGCTCATCGCCCTGTGCACGGCATACGGCGAGGGGGCGCTCGCCGACTGGGGCGCGCTCCACCTCAAGGAGGACCTGGCCGCCCACCCCGGGGTCGCCGCGGCGGGCTACTCGTGCTTCGCGCTCGCCATGACGGTGGGCCGCCTGAGCGGCACGGTCCTGCTCGAACGGCTCGGCCAGACCCGCGTCCTGGTCGCGGGCGGCGCCACGGCTGCCGCCGGAATGCTCCTCGGCGCGCTCGCGCCCGCCGTGTGGCTCGCGCTCATCGGCTTCGCCGTCACCGGCCTCGGGCTCGCGAACATCTTCCCCGTCGCCATCGAACGGGCCGGTGCGCTGGCCGGACCCAGCGGCGTGGCGACCGCGTCCACGCTCGGTTACGGCGGCATGCTGCTCGGCCCGCCCGCCATCGGCTTCATGGCGGACTGGTTCACCCTGCCGACGGCGCTCACGAGCGTGGCGGTGCTTGCGGGGATCGCCGCGCTGATCGGCTCCACGACGCGACGCCACTGACGGGGCGCACGGCGGGATTCGTCGCGCCGCGCAGCGCTCCCGCTACGCGGCGTACCGAAAGCGCCTGACATCGTTCCGTTACGGGGATTCGCCTCGGCGGCATCCCCCACAATCACCGCATGGACGTAACTCAGCACATACAAGCAGTGAGTGACGAGGGCCCCTTGCTGGCCCGGGCGGCCGCGGAGGCGGGACCGGGGGCCAAGGTGCCCACCTGTCCGGACTGGGAGGTGCGCGACCTGGTGCGGCACACGGGAATGGTGCACCGCTGGGCCGCCGCGTTCCTCGCCGAGCGGCGCACCGAGTTCCGGCTCGGCGGTGAACTGCCCGACCTGGACGGCGCCGGGCTCATCGACTGGTTCCGCGAGGGGCACGCCGCGCTGGTCGACACGCTGCGCGCGACACCGCCCGACGTCGAGTGCTGGGCGTTCCTGCCCGCGCCCTCGCCGCTGGCCTTCTGGGCCAGGCGGCAGGCGCACGAGACGACGGTGCACCGGGTGGACGCCGAGTCCGCGTGCGGCGACGCGGTGTCGCCCATCGCCGCGGAGTTCGCCGCGGACGGGATCGAGGAGCTGCTGCTCGGTCTGCACAGCCGGGAGAAGAGCCGGGTCCGCTCCGCCGAGCCGCGGGTGCTCAGGGTGCGGGCCACGGACGGGCCCGACGCGTGGACCTGGACCGTACGGCTCTCCGGCGGACCGCCCGTGACGGAGCGTGGGGCGACGGCCGAGGCCGACTGCGAGGTGTCGGGACAGGCGGCCCGGCTCTACCTCGCGCTGTGGAACCGGCTGCCGTTCCCCGAGGTGAGTGGCGACACCTCACTCGCCGCGCTGTGGCGGGAGAAGTCTCCCATCGTGATGCGGTGAGCCCCGGCGGACCTCAGGGGGCGGGGACGGGCCCGCGCGTCAGAGCGCCGGGACGAGCATCCGCCTCAGGACCGCCCGCTGCAGCGGGCGCACCTCGGTGTGGAGCGCGCGGCCCTTGCCGGTGAGGGAGACCCGTACGCCCCTGCGGTCCTCACTGCACATGCCGCGCTCCACGAGGCCGTCCTTCTCCAGGCGTCCGATCAGGCGGGAGAGCGCGCTCTGGCTCAGATGCACCTGAGCCGAGATCTCCTGCACCCGGAACGTGCAGCCACCGTCGTCCGACGCCCCCTCGGCCAGTACGTCGAGCACCTCGAAGTCGCTCGCGCAGAGGCCGTACGGATGCAGCTCGCGGTCGAGCTCGCCCAGGGTGCGCGCGTGCAGCGAGAGGATGCCGCGCCACTGGTCCACCAGGCCCTGTTCGGCCGGTTCCGCCTGGTCCGCGAGCCCCTGCTCGGCCGTTTTCGCCGCCATGACATCGCACGGTAGCAGAGAGGGCGGAGTTTGTTGCATCGTAATTAAATGCACATGCAATCAATGCATGGGCACGGGGTCTGCCGTCCCCGTGGTTCAGCCCAGCCAGCCCGGCCGGACCAGGCCCGACTCATAGGCGAGGACGACGAGCTGGGCGCGGTCGCGGGCGCCCAGTTTCACCATGGTGCGGCTCACATGGGTCTTGGCGGTGAGCGGGCTGACGACCAGGCGCCGGGCGATCTCCTCGTTGGACAGGCCGATCCCGACCAGGGCCATCACCTCGCGCTCCCGTTCGGTGAGCGCGGCGAGGACCCCGGCGGCGGCCGGTTCCTTGGAGCGGGCGGCGAACTCGGCGATCAGGCGGCGGGTGACGCCGGGCGAGAGCAGCGCGTCGCCCTCGACCACCGCCCGTACCGCACGCAGCAGTTCGTCCGGCTCGGTGTCCTTGACCAGGAAGCCGGACGCCCCGGAGCGGATCGCCTCGAAGACGTACTCGTCGAGTTCGAAGGTGGTGAGCATGACGACCTTCACGGCGGCGAGGCCGGGCTCCCCGGTGATCCGGCGCGTCGCGGCGAGGCCGTCGAGCACCGGCATGCGGATGTCCATGAGCACGACGTCGGGACGCAGCTCGCCCACCAGCCGCACCGCCTCCCCGCCGTCCGCCGCCTCGCCCACCACGCCGATGTCCCGCTGGGCGTCGAGCAGCGCCTTGAAACCAGCCCTGACCAGCGACTGGTCATCGGCGAGCAGAACGCGGATCACTGGTCCTCCCGGGGTGCGGTACGGGCCTTGGGGTCCCGGCCCGGCGGCAGGGACAGCACGGCGGTGACCCGGAAACCGCCGTCCTGGCGCGGGGCCGCCTCGATCGTGCCACCGAGCGCCGCGGCCCGCTCCCGCATCCCGGCGAGGCCGTTGCCGCTGCCGCCCGCCTCGGCACCGGTGGCGGGCCCGTCGTCGTCGATCCGCAGGGTGAGCGTGGCGCCCGCGTGACGCACCAGCACGCGCGCGTGGCGCGACCCGGAGTGCCGTACGACATTGGTCAGCGCCTCCTGGACGATGCGGAACGCGGCCAGGTCCATGCCCGGCGGCAGCTTGGCCGGTACGCCCTCGGTGGTCACGTCCACGGTCAGGCCCGCGCTCGCCGCCTGTTCGATGAGTTCGGGGAGACGGTCGAGCCCGGGGGCCGGGGCGCGGGGCGCCTCGCCCGCCGTGCGCAGGGTGTCGAGGACCTGCCGCACCTCCCCGAGCGCTTCCTTGCTCGCGGCCTTGATGGTGGTCAGGGCGGTGCGGGCCTGTTCGGGATCGGAGTCGAGCAGGGCGAGGCCCACACCGGCCTGGACGTTGATGACGGAGATGCTGTGCGCGAGGACGTCGTGCAGCTCACGCGCCATGCGCAGCCGCTCCTCGGCCGCCCGGCGCTCGGCGGCCCGCGCCCGCTCGGCTCGCTCCTTGGCCCACTGCTCCGCGCGCAGGCGGCCGAGTTCGGAGACGGCGGCGATGGCGACGATCCAGACGGCGACGACCAGCTCCTCGCCCCAGGGGCGGGCCCCGTCGTCGCCGGGCGGCAGCCATCGGTAGAGCCAGTGCGCCAGCAGCAGATGCCCGGCCCAGAGCCCGCCGACGGCCTCCCACGCCGCCCTCCGGTGCCCCGCGACGACCGCGGCGAAGCAGGCGACGGCGACGGCGAGGAACACGGGGCCGTACGGGAGACCGGCGCCGAGGTAGACCAGCGTGAGCCCGGCGGTGGTGTACGCGACCGCCGCCGGGTGGCGGTGGCGGAACAGCAGCACGGCCGTGGCCAGGAGCAGCAGCACCCGGGCCAGGGGGCTGAGGTCCGCCCGGCCGGGCTGGCCGTGCGCGGCGAAGCCCGTCCCGATCTGGACGAACGCGGTGAGCGCCAGCGTCGTCAGCCAGGGCAGCCGCTGGGCCGCGCCCGCGTGCGCACCGTGCATCCACCGGGGCGCCCCCGACCGCCAGGGCCCGGCCCTTCCGGGGAAGGGTCCGCCGTGTGCGGGGGCAGGTTCGCCCGGCGCGGGGAGCGGTTCGCCCGGCGCGGGGAACGGTTCGCCCCGTGCGGGGGCAGGTTCGCCCCGTACGGGGAGCGGTTCGCCCCGTGCGGGGGCAGGCTCGCCCCGTGCGGGGAGCGGTTCGCCCCGTGCGGGGRGMGGYTCGCCCGRCGCGGGGRSMGGCTCGCCCCRTGCGGGRRSMGGYTCRCCCCGTGCGGGGAACCGATCGCCCGGCGCGCGTTCACGCTGCTCGTCCATGCCCGTCACGCTAGACCGCAGGGCGTGCCGGAGGCGTCCGCCGGGCGAGGTGATCACGCGTACTCCCGGGGGAGTAGCCGCCGCCTCGGCCGGGGCGGGCCTCCGGCAGCGCCCCGCCCCCGGGGTCGGCTACTTGTCGAGGGCGCTCAGCGCCCGGCCCGCCAGCGGGTGCGTCCGCACCAGCTCGCCCAGGGTCGTCGAACCGCGGGTGATCCTCGCGAAGGCGTTCCACGCGGGACGGAAGCCGGTGAGCGCCGTGTGCAGGACGCCGGGGCGGCGCTCGAAGACCTTGAGCATGCGGCGCCCGACGCTCATCTCCACGCCGAGGCCCGCCTTGATGGCGAAGGCGTAGTTCAGCGCCTGGCGGCGGGCGTCCACCGCGTCGTGCGCCTCGGCGATGCGGACCGCCCACTCCCCCGCGAGCCGCCCCGAACGCAGCGCGAAGGAGATGCCCTCGCGGGTCCACGGCTCCAGGAGCCCCGCCGCGTCGCCGCAGACCAGGACCCGGCCGCGGGAGAGCGGGGAGTCGTCGCTGCGGCAGCGGGTGAGGTGGCCGGAGGAGATGCTGGGCTCGAACCCCGCGAGGCCGAGCCGGGCGATGAAGTCCTCCAGATACCGCTTGGTGGCGGCGCCCTCGCCACGCGCGGAGATCACGCCGACGGTGAGGGTGTCGCCCTTGGGGAAGACCCATCCGTAACTCCCCGGCATCGGGCCCCAGTCGATGAGCACCCGCCCCGCCCAGTCCTCCGCGACGGTCTCGGGGACCGGGATCTCCGCCTCCAGGCCGAGGTCGACCTGGTCCAGCTTGACCCCGACATGGGCCCCTATGCGGCTCGCGCTGCCGTCGGCGCCGACCACGGCGCGTGCCAGCACGGTCTCGCCGCCCTGGAGGACCACGGCGGCGGTGCGCCGGTCGGGCACCTCGGGGCCGTGCTGCTCCACGCGCGCGACGGTCACGCCCGTGCGCAGCTCGGCGCCCGCCTTCTGCGCGTGCTCGACGAGCTGCTGGTCGAACTCGGGGCGGTTGATGAGCCCGAAGAGCATCTGCCGGGAGCGCCGGGTGCGCGTGAACCGGCCGTCGAGCGAGAACGTCACCGCGTGCACCCGGTCACGGAAGGGCAGCTCGAAGCCGGGCGGCAGGGAGTCGCGCGAGGGGCCGATGATGCCGCCGCCGCACGTTTTGTACCGCGGCAGGTCCGCTTTCTCCAGGAGCAGGACGCTGCGTCCCGCGACCGCTGCCGCGTACGCCGCCGAGGCTCCGGCGGGGCCGGCTCCGACCACGACGACGTCCCAGACGTGCCGGTCGTCGTCCGCTGAGTTCTCGCTGCTCACGTTGGTCTACCGCTCCTGATCCCGCTGTTGGCCGCGCTTTCCCGAGGCATCCTACGGCGGAGCCCTCGGCGTTCTGCTTGTGGGAGGATCACATATACCCACACGTACAACGTCGCACCTACGAGGAGCGTGCCCATGTCGCGGGATCCGATCGCCGAGACCATCGCCTCACTCATGCCGAAGGCGAAGGCGGAGCTCACCGAACTGGTGGCCTTCAAGTCGGTGGCGGACTTCGAGCAGTTCCCGAGGAGCGAGAGCGAGGCCGCCGCGGGCTGGGTGGCCGACGCGCTGCGCGCCGAGGGCTTCCAGGACGTCACGCTGCTCGACACCCCGGACGGCACACAGTCGGTCTACGGCTTCCTGCCGGGCCCCGAGGGCGCCCCGACGGTCCTGCTCTACGCGCACTACGACGTGCAGCCCCCGCTGGACGAGGCCGCGTGGGCCACCCCGCCGTTCGAACTGACCGAGCGGGACGGCCGCTGGTACGGCCGCGGCAGCGCCGACTGCAAGGGCGGCGTCATCATGCACCTGCTCGCGCTGCGCGCCCTGAAGGCGAACGGCGGTGTCCCGGTGAGCGTCAAGGTGATCGCCGAGGGCTCCGAGGAGCAGGGCACGGGCGGCCTCGAACGCTATGCGGAGGCGCACCCCGAGCTGCTCACCGCCGACACGATCGTGATCGGCGACGCGGGCAACTTCCGGGTCGGCCTGCCGACGGTGACGTCGACGCTGCGCGGCATGACCCTCGTACGCGTCACGGTCGACACCCTTGAGGGCAATCTGCACTCGGGCCAGTTCGGCGGCGCCGCCCCCGACGCGCTCGCGGCGCTGGTGCGGGCCCTGGACTCGCTGCGCGCCGAGGACGGCTCGACGACGGTCGACGGCCTCACGGGCGACGCCGTCTGGGACGGCCTTCAGTACGAAGAGGACGATTTCCGCAGGGACGCCAAGGTTCTCGACGGCGTCGAGCTGATCGGCGGGGGCACGGTCGCCGACCGGATCTGGGCGCGCCCCGCCGTCACCGTCCTCGGCATCGACTGCCCGCCGGTGGTCGGCGCGACGCCCTCCGTGCAGGCGGGCGCCCGTGCGCTGGTCAGCCTGCGGGTGCCGCCGGGCGTGGACGCCGCCGAGGCGACGAAGCTGCTCCAGGCGCACATCGAGTCGCACACCCCGTGGGGCGCGCGGGTGCGCACGGAGCAGATCGGGCAGGGCCAGCCGTTCCGCGCCGACACGACGAGCCCGGCCTACGCGGCGATGGCCGAGGCGATGAGCGAGGCCTACCCGGGCGAGGAGATGCAGTACGCGGGCCAGGGCGGCTCGATCCCGCTGTGCAACACCCTCTCCACGCTCTACCCGCACGCCGAGATCCTGCTGATCGGCCTGAGCGAGCCCGAGGCGCAGATCCACGCGGTCAACGAAAGCGTCTCCCCGCAGGAGCTCGAACGCCTCTCGGTGGCCGAGGCGCTGTTCCTCAGGAAGTACGCGCGGAGCTGACGGTACGGGGCTGACGGCAAGGGGCTGCTGCCGCCGCGCGGCCCCGCCCTCAGCCGAGTCCTCAGCCGAGCGGGACGCCCGCCTCCAGATACAGCGCGGCGCCGCGTTCGCGGGCCCGCAGGGCCCAGCGCAGCCGTTCGTAGCGGACCGGGGGGAGCAGGTCGGCGGCCTCCTGCTCGGTGACGAAGCGGCAGTCGCGGAGCTCGGGGCCCGGCAGCAGCACGCGGTGGGCGTCGGCACTGTCCAGCCTGCCGCCGTCGAAGAGGAACCGCATCCCTCCGTAGCCGGGCGGCTGCGGCGGCTCCCAGTCGGCGACGAGGAGGCGGGGCAGGTCGTGCAGTTGTATGCCGGTCTCCTCGGCCACCTCGCGTACCCCCGCGCGCGCGGGGGCCTCGCCCCGTTCGACGACGCCGCCCGGGAACTCCCACCCCGCCTTGTACGTCGGGTCGACGAGCAGCACCCGGTCCTGCTCGTCGAAGAGCAGCACTCCGGCGGCGAGGGTCTCGGCGGTGGGTTCCGGCGTCTGCACGATGTCGCTGACGGAGGCGGCCCCGGTCCGTACGTCCTCGGCGAGGCGGACCGCGGTCTCGCGGGGCGTGCGGAGGCTGTTGTCGACGCGGTGGGCGTCCGCGCCGAGCCAGCCCGCCAGCGCCGCGCGCCAGGGTTCGATCCGGTCGAGCGCCCACTGCCGTCCGCGTACATCGCCCTGCGGCAGGTCCGGCGGCTCCGGCCGGGCGGATATCCGGGCCCGCAGGATCGTTTCCTCCGTAGTGAGCACGGTGTGGCGCACGGGAATTCTGCGGGCGGCGAGACCGCCGAATATCTCGTCGCGGTACTCCTGGCGCAACAGGGTCATCGGCACCACCAGGACACCCCCCACTTCGGCGTGGACCGCCGCCGCCGTGTCGACCACGAGACGGCGCCAGATCGGCAGATCCTGGGGGTCGTCGACTTCTTCGAGATGTTTCGCGGGCAGCAGGTGCGGCAGCGCGCCGCCGATGATCTCGGGGTCGAAGAGTGTGCTGTTCGGGATCAGCTCGATCAGTTCCCGTGCGGTACTGGTCTTGCCCGCACCGAACGCGCCGTTGATCCAGACGATCACGGTTCCCCCTCTTCCGTCGGCCCCCTGTGGCTTGCCCGCAACACCCTGCCATGGAAACCAAGGGCTGACAGGGGGTAACTCCCGCAGCCGGAACCATGTCAAGTGATTGGCGTCAATTTCACCCCAACGCGTGGTGCCAGGCTTTCGTGAATCGTTCCCGCACTCCAGAACACTGGAGTCCCCGCTAGCGTCATCCGATAGGCGCCCCAGTCCCCGGTGACCTGTAGAGGCATTCCCGTCGAGCCCGCCCCTCCCCGGGCGGATCGGCGCCGGCGCTGGGGGTATGGATGCGGCAGGGCGAGCTGAGCGAATACACGTGCGACGAGGTGAATCGGCCACCTCGGGTGTACGGAATCGACCGTGCCATCGTCGTCGAATTGCACGGGGAGATCGACCTCGTGACGTATCAGCGGACGTTTCCGTTGCTCGACTCCGTGGCCGCGGGACCCGAACCGGTCGTGATCATCGACCTCACCGGGGTCGACTTCTTCGACTGTTCCGGCATCTCGCTGCTGATGCGGGTGCACCGCCGCGTGACGGGCAGGGGCGGCACCCTGCGCATCGTCTGCGCGCACCCGCTGACGCTGCGCATACTGCGGCTGACGCACCTCACCGAAGTCCTCTCCCCCGCCCCGACCTTGGGAGCGGCACTGCTGATGCCGGAGGAGGAGTAGCGGCCCGCCGCCCGTCCTCCCGCCAGCGGTGATCACACAGCGCGACCGTTGAACGCGCGCGCCGTGCCCGGCCGACTTACGTTGGCCGGGTAACGCCCAGTGCGAACGAAGGAGAAGTCATGGGTGAACGTGGCGGCATGGACAAGCTCAAGGGCAAGGCCAAGGAGATGGCCGGCAAGGCCACCGGCGACGACCGGCGTGCGGCCGAGGGCAGGACGGACCGTGCGAAGGGTCAGGCCAAGGACGCCATGGACGCCGCCCGTGACAAGACCAAGGGCATGCGGGACTCGGTGAAGCGCGACGACGCCTGACGCGCCGCCCGCGGCCGTACGGCCGCCGCGTGCCCCCGGCWCGRCGCSGGGGGCACGGCTGTGTCCGGTACCGGGGGCGGCCTACGTGAGCTGCCATTCCCCCGTGTGGTCGGCCATGCCGGAGTCCATGGTGAACTGCACCGCCGTCGGTGTGACGTCCGCCGGGAGCTCGACGACGACCCAGCCGAGGGCCTTGGCGCCCGGCCTCAGCCGTACGTCGGCCGACATGGCGGGACCGGCGGTGATCTCCGCGAACATCGTCTGGAACCGCTGCCCGTCGGCGTCGGTGACCTGGACGCCGTTCTGTGGGCTGTCTGCGTACGCCGTGGTGCCTGTGTTGACCAGGCGGAACTGGATGCCGAGCCAGCGCTTGCCCCGCTCCGGGGCGCTGAACTTCTCGGCGGACCGCGCCGGATCGGCGACCTTGACCACCGTGACGTCGAGTCCGCTGCCGCCGCCGAGACCGCGCAGGCTGATCGTGTCCCCGCTCCCCGAACTGCCGGTGGAGACGGTCGCCTCGGGATCGGCGACCGTGCCGCCCCCGTCCGTGCCGCAGGCGGTGAGCGCGCCGAGCGCGAGGACGGTGGCGGCGATGCCGCTGAGGCGGTTGCGCATGTTTCCCCCCAAGGTTCGGACGAGATACCCGGGAAGGACTCGGGAACGGCCCGGCGGGTTGCAGACGACATGCGTTCGACGGGACCGTCGCGCGCCGCCGTCACCCCTTGCCGCTGCCCAGCGTCAGACCGGCGATGAAGTGCCGTTGCAGCAGCAGGAAGACCAGGACCGTCGGCAGGGCCACCAGGACGGAGCCCGCGGCCAGCAGGTTGTAGTCCGTGAAGAACTGCCCGCGGAGATTGTTCAGGGAGGAGGTGATCGGCAGTTTCTCCGGATTGGAGATGAAGATCAGCGCCCAGAGGAAGTCGTTGTAGATCCAGGTGAATTCGAGGGTGGCGAGGGCCGCGAGCGCCGGGCGGCACAGCGGCAGCGTGATGCGCCAGAACTGCGTCCACACCCCCGCGCCGTCCACGATCGCCGCCTCCAGGATCTCCTTCGGCAGCGTGCGCATGAAATTGGCGAGCACGAAGACGCAGAAGCCGACCTGGAATCCGACGTTGACCAGGATGAGCGCCCAGAACGAGTCGTAGAGCGGCATCGAGTCGGACATCCACCAGGGCAGCGGGATCTTCAGGAAGAGCGCGTAGAGCGGTACGACGATGACTTGCGGGGGCAGCAGATTGCCCGCGGTGAACAGCATCAGCATCACCATTCCGCCACGGACGCGCACCCGGGAGACGGCGAAGGCCACGAATGACGCGAGGAACAGGGTCACGATCACGGCGGGCACGGCGATCAGAAGCGTATTGGTGAAGTACGTGCCCATACCGGATTCGGTGTAGGCCTCGCGGTAATAGTCGAGGGAGAGCCGGTCCGGCCAGGAGAAGTAGCCGTGCTCCGCCGTCTCCTCGTAGGGCCGCAGAGAGGCGTAGACGGCGAGCAGCAGCGGTGCGAGAAAGGCGAGCGACACGGCGGCCAGGAAGAGCGGGACGCCGAATCCCCCGCGGCGGCGCGCGGGGCGGGACGGCATCGCTTCGGGCGGCCGTGCGGCGGGGCGGCCCGGGAAGGCGGCGCGAAGGTCGGAGGTCATCTCTCGCGCGCACCTCGCAGCTCTTGGACCAGGAACGTCACAATGAATCCCAGCGATACGGACAGCAGGACGACCGCGATGGCGGAGCCGAATCCGATGCGGCTCGCCTCGCCGATGATGTTGTCGGTGATGAGGACGGAGAGCAGTTCGAGGCCATTGCGGCCCTTGTTCACGGCGTAGACGATGTCGAAGGCGCGCAGCGCCTCGATGACGGTGATCACTCCGACGATGACATTGACGGGGCGCAGGGTCGGGAAGACGACGCGGAAGAAGGTCTGCCGGGTATTCGCCCCGTCGATCGCGGCCGCTTCCTTCAGGGCCGGGTCGACCGATTTCAGGCCCGCGAGATAGAGGATCATGACATAGCCGGTGTGCCGCCAGCTCGCGGCGAGCATCATCATCCAGATGTTCAGGTCGGAGTCCCCGAGCCAGTCGACCGGGTCCTTCTCGTTTCCGATGACCGTGTTCACCACACCCTGGTCCGTTCCCAGGAGCAGTTGCGCCATAAAGCCGACGACGGCGAGCGAGAGCACCACCGGCATGTAGAGCACCGACTGGTAGAAGCGGCTGAAGCGCACGCCGCGGTCGATGAGGACCGCGAGCAGCAGCCCGAAGGGGGTGGCGACGAGGCCGAGAAAGGCGATCCAGAGGAGATTGTGGCGGACGGCGGGCCAGAAGGCCGGGTAATTGCCCACGAGACTCTCGTAGTTCCTGCCGCCCACCCATGCGATGTCGCCGATACCGTCCCAGGACGTGAAGGAGAGCCCGACGGAGGCCAGGGTGGGGCCCCAGATGACGACGGCCTCGATCAGGACGGGAATGCCGAGGAGCACACCGAGTACGGCGGTGTCGCGGCCCGTGAAGCGGCGCGGGCCCCGTCGCCGCCGGGCCATCAGCCGACGTCCTGGGCGAAGATGTCCTTCTTCTGCCTTTCGATGCTGTTGACCAGGCCGTCGATGTCCTTCGGGTCGTCGATGAAGTCCTGGAGCGCCTTGATCATGACGGTCTGCGCGAAATCGGGCCGGGTGTCGCGGTCCAGGAACTGCGATATCTGGCGGGCGCCCGCCACCAGGCCGGCCGACTTCTTCTGCAGGGCGCTGTATCCGGAGGTGTCGGCACCGTCGTTGACCGCGACGTTGTTGGGGTCGCCCGTCAGATAGATCTCCTCGGCGTCCGGGGTGCCCAGCCACTTGAGGAGATCCTTGCCCGCGTCCACGTTCCTGGCCTTGTCGGCGATGAGGAAGCCGTCGATCGGCGCCTCCACCGCGTCCTGTCCGTGGGCCGGGTCGATCTCGGGGAAGGCGAAGAAGTCGATGTCGTCGCGTTCTCCCGCGGGGAACTGCTGGCCGGGATGCGGCATTCCGAAGACGGCCATGCCCGTCCTGCGCTGCTGGAGACCCTGGCCCGCCTCCTCCCAGGTACGGCCGAGTGCGCCCTTCTGGTAGTACGGCATGATTTCACGCCACAGGCCGAAGACCTTCTTGACCTTGTCGTCGGTCCAGGCTTCCTCGCCCGCCATCAGCGCCTTGTGGAAGTCGTAGCCGTTCAGGCGCAGGTTGATGTAGTCGAAGGTGCCCATGGCGGGCCAGCCGTCCTTGTCGCAGAACGCGACGGGAATGCCGTCCTTGTGCATGGCCCTGGCAAGGGCGATGAACTCGTCCCAGGTCCTGGCCTGTTCGTACCCGTGTTTCTCAAAGAGGCTCTTGCGGTGGAAGACGGCCCACGGATAGTAGTAGTACGGCACGAAGTACTGCTTGCCGTCGTGGGTCGACTGGTCCTTGATGGCATCGGAGAAGCCGTTGAACTCCTTCCAGACATCGCTGTTGTCGACGAGGAGCCCCTTCTCCGCGAAGTACTGCATGCGGTAGCCCGCGAACCACATGAAGACGTCGTCCGGAGTGGCGCGGAGATAACGCGTGATGGCCTGCTGGAATTCGTTGTGCTCCGTCGTATGGACCTTGACCGTCTTGCCCGTCTTCTTCTCGTACGCGTCGAAGGCGTGCTGAAACGCCTTCTTCGGCACGGCGTCCGAGGAGTTGGACCCCATGGTGACTTCGTTCTTCTTGCCGCCCGGCTTCTCGCCGCAGGCGCTGAGCAGAGCGGGAAGGGTGACGGCACCGGCGCCGATGGCCGCACCGCGCAGGAGATCCCGCCGGGACATCCGATGTCCTGTCGCGCCTGTCGGCTCAACGGGGCCGCTGATCGATGACTGTGCCATGTCCCCCTCCTCGGGGTGCAACCGAACACAACCGAACGCGAGGTTGGATATCACTCCCCAGCAGAACGGTCGTCAAGGGTTTTGGCACGGGGCGCCCGAACCGTTACGGCCCCTCTTCCAACAGAGTCCAACACGGCCTACCGTAAGCGCGCACCGCGTGACACGTACATGCAAACCCCCACCTTGAACGCGTACGGAGGAACGTCAGCATGCGTCATTCCCTGTCCCGTACCACTGGTCGAAGAGTGGTCGGATCGCTGGCCACGGTGTTGCTGTGCGCGGGCGGGC
>NZ_JASKYR010000015.1:0-30104 GCF_041028215.1 Streptomyces flavofungini | reverse complement strand
GGGGCGGGGCGTGGCAGGGGCCTTGGCCCGGCGCCGTCCGGCAAGAAGCGGTTCATCGACTATCCGCGCGCGGGGAAGCAGGGCGCACGGCGCTGGGTGCCGTCGTGGCGCCTGGTCACCGGTCTGTTCGTCGGCTTCCTCGGCAGTCTGATGGCGGTCGCCGGTATCTCGTACGCCCTGGTGGAGGTGCCGGAGGTCGACAAGGCGGCCAAGGCCCAGAACAACGTCTACTACTGGGACAACGGCAAGCAGATGGTCGCGACGGGCGGTGAGCGCAACCGCCAGATCATCGACTACGACGACATCCCCAAGGAAATGCGCTTCGCCGTCATGTCGGCGGAGAACAAGACGTTCGAGGACGACAAGGGCGTCGACCCCATGGGCATCACGCGCGCCCTGGTGAACATGGCCAAGGGCGGGCAGACCCAGGGTGGCTCCACGATCACCCAGCAGTACGTGAAGAACGCGCGCCTGGGCGACCAGTCGCAGACGTTCACCCGTAAGTTCAAAGAGCTCTTCATCTCCATAAAGGTCGGCCGGACCGTCTCCAAGGAAGAGATCATGGCCGGTTACCTCAACACCGCTTACTACGGCCGAGGGGCGTACGGCATCCAGGCGGCTGCCCGTGCGTACTTCGACAAGGAAGCCAAGGAGCTGAATCCGAGCCAGTGCGCGCTCCTCGCGACGGTGCTCAAGGGAGCCACGTACTACGACCCCGCGGGTGCCCCTGAGATCGACCCCGCGGCCAACAAGGACGACAACACCGCCCGCGCCAAGAAGCGGTGGAAGTGGATCCTCGACGAAGAGGTCAAGGACGGCCGTCTGACGCAGGCGCAGCGGGACAAGTACACGGAGTTCCCCAAGCTCCAGAACCCGCGGTCCAACGCCGACCTGGCCGGTCAGACCGGTTACCTCGTGGACCTGGCCAAGGCGTATGTCATCAGGAACACCGACATCACCGAGGAGAAGCTCCGCCAGGGCGGCTACGAGATCCACACGACCTTCAACAGGAAGAAGGTCGAGGCGCTCGAGAAGTCGGTGAACAAGGTCCGCAAGGCGAAGATCAAGCCGAAGCTGCGTCCGGAGAAGGACACGCACGTACAGTTCGGCGGTGCCTCGGTGAACCCGAAGGACGGGGCCATCAAGGCGATCTACGGCGGTGAGGACGCGACGAAGCACTTCACCAACAACGCCGACCAGACCGGTGCCCAGGTCGGTTCGACGTACAAGCCGTTCGTGCTGGCCGCGGCCTTCAAGCACGGTGTGCGCGACAAGAACGGCGGCGAGGTCCAGAGCGACAGCGAGCGCACCATCGTCAATCCGAAGAGCCTGTACAGCGGCGAGAACAAGCTCAAGATCCAGAATTACGACGGAAGCATCTGGACCGACCGCGACGGCCAGCAGTGGAACCAGAAGAACGACGGCAACCGGTCGTACAACCGGCCGACCTACCAGATCGACCTGCGTGAGGCGATGCGCGAGTCGGTGAACTCGGCGTATGTGCAGCTCGGCATGGACGTCGGTCTGGACAAGGTCAAGCAGACGGCCATCGAGGCGGGTCTCAAGGACGACACGTCCATGGCCAGCGCCAACTACCCGTCGTTCTCGCTCGGCACCTCGTCCCCCAGCGCGATCCGGATGGCCGGGGCGTACTCGACGTTCGCGGCCAGCGGCAAGCAGAACGATCCGTACTCGGTCTCCGAGGTCGTCTACAAGGGCAGCTCGGTCTACCAGCACGCGAAGGAGACCAAGCAGGCCTTCTCTCCCGAGGTGGCCGACAACGTCACCGACGTGCTGAGGACCGTGGTGGAAAAGGGCACCGGTACCTCGGCCCGGCTCCCCAACCGCCAGGTGGCGGGCAAGACCGGTACGACCGACGGCAACAAGTCCGCCTGGTTCGTCGGGTACACCCCGCAGCTGTCGACGGCGGTCAGCATGTACCGGCTCGACGACGACGAGACCAACAAGAAGCGCCAGTTCCTGGAGATGTTCGGCACGGGTGGTGAGGCCAAGATCCACGGTGCCTCGTTCCCCGCCCAGATCTGGCGGGACTACATGGCGGAGGCGCTCAAGAACGTGCCTCCCAAGGCCTTCCCCGTGCCGGAGCCGATCGGCAGCATCGTCGGCGAGACGCCGCCCCCGTCACCGACGCCGACACCGACCGAGGAGGAGACGGAGGAGACCAAGTCTCCGACGCCCACGGAGACCGAGTCGGAGAAGCCGCCCACGCACTCGCCGACCCCGACCGAGTCCTGCGGACGGTTCGACTGGGACTGCAACCACAACGGTGGCCAGGAGAACGGCGGCCAGAACGGTGGTCCGGGCGGCGATCCGGGCGGCCCGGGCGGCATGACGCCGACGCCCACCGAGGATCCGCCGGGCGCCGACGACGGCGGAGGTATCTTCGGCTGACCGCCGGGCCGGACCTGCCCCGTCGATGTTTCACGTGAAACGAGGACCGTCGCACCACCGGTGCGGCGGTCCTCGCCGCGTTCCCAGCCGCGTACGGCAGGATGGCGGGCATGCCCAGTGCAGACCCCAGCGCCGGTCCCGGCGCCACAATGCCGAGCACGAGCGCGTACGAACCCGTGCGACCGCAGGAGCCCGAGCCGGTAAGGCCGACGAGTCAGGACGAGGTCGCCCGGGCCGGCAGCGAGCTGATCGGCGGCCCCGTCGGCCGCAGAGTGCTGTACGCGGCGTCCTGGTGGACCCCCGTGCGCGTCATCGCGCTGGTCGCCATCGGCATGTTCGCGCTCGGAATGGTGCAGAAGCTGCCGTGCTACAACGGCGCGTGGTTCTTCGGGCCCAGCTCCCAGTACACGCACGCGTGCTACTCCGACATCCCGCATCTCTACCAGGGACGCGGCTTCGCCGATGGCCTCGTGCCGTACTTCGACAAGCTGCCCGGCGACATGGAGTACCTCGAATACCCCGTTCTGACCGGGGTGTTCATGGAGGTGGCCTCCTGGGTGACGCCGGGCAGCGGCTCGACGCAGCACCAGGAGAAGATCTACTGGATGGTCAACGCCGGGATACTGATGGCCTGCGTGGCGGTCGTCGCCGTCTGTGTCACGCGGACCCACCGGCGCCGCCCCTGGGACGCGCTCCTCGTCGCCCTGGCCCCGGCACTGGCGCTGACGGCGACCATCAACTGGGATCTGCTCGCCGTCGCCTTCACCTCCGTGGCGATGCTGATGTGGTCACGCTCGCGTGCGCTGGCCGCCGGTGTGCTGCTCGGCCTCGCGACCGCCGCCAAGCTGTATCCCTTCCTGCTGCTGTGGCCGCTGCTGATCCTCTGCTGGCGGGCGGGGAAGTGGCGAGAGTTCGGGTCCGTGCTGTGCGGGACGGCGGGGATCTGGCTGCTGGTGAACCTGCCGGTGATGCTCTTCGCGCACGACGGCTGGTCGAAGTTCTACTCCTTCAGCAGGGAGCGCCCGGTCGACTTCGGCTCCTTCTGGCTGATCCTGTCCCAGCGCATGGACTCGCCGCTGAGCACCGAGACGGTCAATGTCCTCGCCATGGCGCTGATGCTCCTCGCCTGCCTGGCCATCGGCGCGCTCGGACTGACCGCGCCCCGCAGGCCGCGCTTCGCGCAGCTCGCCTTCCTGCTGGTGGCGGCCTTCGTCCTCACCAACAAGGTCTACTCGCCGCAGTACGTCCTGTGGCTCATCCCCCTCGCCGCGCTCGCCAGGCCGCGCTGGCGGGACTTCCTGATCTGGCAGGCGTGCGAGGTCGCGTACTTCCTCGGGATCTGGATGTACCTGGCGTACACGACGAGCGGAGACGCCCACAAGGGCCTCCCCACGGAGGGCTACCAGGCGGTCATCGTCGTCCATCTGCTGGGGACGCTGTACCTGTGCGCCCTGGTCGTACGGGACATCCTGATGCCGGAGCGGGACATGGTCCGGCGGAACGGGGACGACGACCCCTCGGGCGGTGTCCTGGACTCCGCGGAGGATGTGTTCGTGCTCGGGGCCGAGGCCGGTCCGGCGCGGCCGACGGCGCGGTCCACCGCGCTGCCCGCCGTGAAATGGGGCTCGGCCACCGAGCTGCCGCGCTGAGGCGGCTCACGGCGGTCCCACGGCGGTCCACGGCGACTCCATGGCGACTCCCTGGCGAAGACGAAGGGGCCGGGCACGACGCGTGTCGTGTCCGGCCCCTTCGGCGTACGGGAGGCTCTGCTGCCTCAGCGGTCGACCATCCGGTCGAACTGGGTCGTGGTGTGCCGCAGGTGGGCCACCAGCTCCTCGCCGACCTTCGGCTCCGGCGCGTCGGAGGGCACGAAGAGGATCGAGACCTGCATGTGCGGCGGCTCCGCGAACCAGCGCTGCTTGCCCGCCCAGACGAACGGCGAGAGGTTGCGGTTGACGGTCGCGAGGCCCGCGCGGGCGACGCCCTTGGCGCGCGGCATCATGCCGTGCAGCGCCTTGGGCGCCTCCAGACCGACGCCGTGCGAGGTGCCGCCCGCGACGACGACCAGCCAGCCGTCGGAGGTCGCCTTCTGCTGGCGGTAGCCGAACCGGTCCCCCTTGGCGACCGCGGTGACGTCCAGGACGGCGCCGCGGTACTCGGTGGCCTCGTGGTCGCCGAGCCAGAGGTTGGTGCCGATGCGCGCGCGGAAGCGGGTCTGCGGGAACTGCTGCTGGAGGCGGACCAGTTCGGCGGCCTTGAGGTGGCTGACGAACATCGTGTGCAGCGGCAGCCTGGCGGCGCGCAGGCGGTCCATCCAGCCGATGACCTCCTCGACGGCGTCCGAGCCGTCGGTGCGGTCCAGCGGCAGGTGGATGGCGAAGCCCTCGAGCCGTACGTCCTCGATGGCGGCGTGCAGCTGCGGGAGGTCCTGCTCGCTGACGCCGTGGCGCTTCATCGAGGACATGACCTCGATGACGACGCGGGCTCCCACGAGGCCGTGCACGCCGTCGAGCGACGAGACGGAGCGGACGACGCGGTCGGGCAGTGGCACGGGCTCCTCGCCCCGCCTGAACGGCGTCAGGACCAGCAGGTCACCGCTGAACCAGTCCTTGATCCGAGCCGCTTCGTAGGTGGTGCCCACGGCGAGGATGTCGGAGCCGAAGCGCGTGGCTTCCTCGGCCAGGCGCTCATGACCGAAGCCGTAGCCGTTGCCCTTGCAGACCGGGACGATGCCCGGAAACTGCTCCAGCACGTGCTTGTGGTGTGCCCGCCAGCGCGCGGTGTCGACATAGAGCGTGAGCGCCATGGCTGGATCCCGGAACCTTTCTCGTGTCTGCGGTGTATCAGAGGTTCTGCGGTGTTCAGAGGTGTGGGGTGTTGCAGAGGGGGTGTCGCAGAGGTGTGTTTCAGAGGGGTGGAAGGAAAGTGTGCGGGATCAGCGGCGTGACATGTAGATGTCGAGTGCCTTGTGCAGCAGCTTGTTGAGCGGGAAGTCCCACTCGCCGATGTACTCGGCGGCCTCACCGCCGGTGCCGACCTTGAACTGGATCAGGCCGAACAGGTGGTCGGTCTCGTCCAGGGAGTCGGAGATGCCGCGCAGGTCGTACACCGTGGCTCCCATGGCGTACGCGTCGCGCAGCATCCGCCACTGCATCGCGTTCGAGGGCCTGACCTCACGCCCGATGTTGTCCGAGGCGCCGTAGGAGTACCAGACGTGTCCGCCGACGACGAGCATCGTGGCGGCCGAGAGGTTCACGCCGTTGTGGCGCGCGAAGTACAGCCGCATGCGGTTGGGGTCCTCGGAGTTGAGGGCCTGCCACATCTGCTGGAAGTAGCCGAGGGGCCGCGGGCGGAACTTGTCGCGGACGGCCGTGATCTCGTAGAGCCGCTGCCACTCGGCGAGGTCCTGGTAGCCGCCCTGGACGACCTCGACACCGGCCTTCTCGGCCTTCTTGATGTTCCGTCGCCAGAGCTGGTTGAAGCCCTTCTGGACCTCGTCCAGGGAGCGGTTGGCCAGCGGCACCTGGAAGACGAAGCGGGGCTGGACGTCACCGAAGCCGGCGCCGCCGTCCTCGCCCTGCTGCCAGCCCATGCGGCGCAGCCGGTCCGAGACCTCGAAGGCGCGCGGTTCGATGTGCGTCGCCTCGGTGTCGCGGAGCCGCTTCACGTCCGGGTTCTGGATGCCTGCCTTGATCGCCGGAGCGTCCCAGCGGCGGATCACGACGGGCGGGCCCATCTTCACGGAGAACGCGCCCTGCTGCTTGAGGTGCGCCAGCATCGGCTGGAGCCACTCGTCCAGGTTCGGGGCGTACCAGTTGATGACCGGGCCCTCGGGCAGGTAGGCGAGATAGCGCTTCAGCTTGGGCAGCTGCCGGTAGAGCACCAGGCCCACACCGACCAGCTGACCGGTCCTGTCGTCGAACCAGCCCAGGTTCTCCGAGCGCCATTCGCTCTTCACGTCAGCCCATGCCGGGACCTGGCAATGACTCGCCGACGGCAGTGTCTGGATATATGCCAGATGCTGCTCGCGACTGATGGTCCTCAGGGTCAGACTCATTCGGGGCGCTCCTCGGGCTGGTGTGTCCCCATGGGTTCAGGGGCTCCGGCTCTCGCGCCGAAGCCTACTGCGCCCCACGAGCGCCCCGTCTGGCCGTACACACCTGAACCCATGGCGACACCCCGGCCCGCCCCGGGCCGGGGTGTCGCCGAGGACGTCAGGCGCCGAGGATTCCGCCGAAGAGACCGCCGTGCGCCATGCCGAGGAAGAAGCCGATCGCCGAGGCGCCGAGCCCCAGGATCAGGCCGAAGCGCTCACGGGTGGTCACGGAGATGTACTGGCCGTACAGGCCGGTGAGGATGCCGATCAGGCCTGTCCAGGAGCTCAGCAGGTGCAGGCTGTGGAACATCGCGGTGATGAAGGCGGTGATGCCGAGGACCGCGGTGATGATGAGCAGCGTGTCCGGCAGCGGGTGGGCCTTGCCGTCACTGGAGAAGAGGGAAGTCGCGGCGTGGGGTCGCATTGCCTGTGCCATCGGAGGCACCTCCTGCGTAGAACGGCGCATCGTAGCGCCATAGACACCCGATGTGTACAGATTCTCCCCCTCCGCAGCCGGATTTCAACCGGAAGCCTCTGTGCGGGTACTCTGTACCGTCTGCACCGGTGTCTGCCCTGGCCACAGCATGAGCCCCCGCTCGCGGGAGCCGATTGTCAGTGGCGGCCGATACCGTTGCGTACGCATCACGACCCTCCTGCCACGGAACGACCGTGGCCGCTGAGTCCAAAGGAGGTGGGTTCCACATGCGTCACTACGAAGTGATGGTCATCCTCGACCCCGATCTCGAGGAGCGCGCTGTCTCCCCGCTGATCGAGAACTTCCTCTCCGTCGTCCGTGAGGGCAACGGAAAGGTCGAGAAGGTCGACACCTGGGGCCGTCGTCGTCTGTCCTACGAGATCAAGAAGAAGCCCGAGGGCATCTACTCGGTCATCGACCTCCAGGCCGAGCCTGCGGTCGTCAAGGAGCTCGACCGGCAGATGAACCTGAACGAGTCGGTCCTCCGGACCAAGGTCCTCCGTCCCGAGATGCACTGAGCTTCCTAGCTCAGCAGCACCCGGGAATCGAGTAGCAGCACCAAGCAGCCAGCAGCAAACCCGCCGAGAGGTTCCCCCATGGCAGGCGAGACCGTCATCACGGTCGTCGGCAATCTTGTCGACGACCCCGAGCTGCGCTTCACCCCCTCCGGTGCGGCGGTCGCGAAGTTCCGTGTCGCGTCCACCCCCCGCACCTTCGACCGCCAGACGAACGAGTGGAAGGACGGCGAGAGCCTCTTCCTCACCTGCTCGGTCTGGCGTCAGGCGGCGGAGAACGTCGCGGAGTCGCTTCAGCGAGGCATGCGCGTCGTCGTGCAGGGCCGGCTGAAGCAGCGGTCCTACGAGGACCGTGAGGGCATCAAGCGCACGGTCTACGAGCTGGACGTCGAGGAAGTCGGCGCCAGCCTGAAGAACGCCACGGCCAAGGTCACCAAGACCACCGGTCGAGGCGGCCAGGGCGGTTACGGCGGCGGTGGCGGCGGCCAGCAGGGCGGCGGCTGGGGCGGTGGCTCCGGCGGCGGTCAGCAGCAGGCACCCCTGGGCGACCGGTGCGCCGGCCGGCGGCGGCCAGCAGCAGGGCGGCGGCGGTGGCGGCTGGGGCGGAAGCTCCGGCGGCTCCGGTGGCGGCTACTCGGACGAGCCCCCCTTCTAGGCACCGGGGCCTTCGGGCCACGTGCCGAGGGTGGGCCGTAACCCACTTCTTGATCACACAGGAGATACACCATGGCGAAGCCGCCTGTGCGCAAGCCGAAGAAGAAGGTCTGCGCTTTCTGCAAGGACAAGGTCACGTACGTGGACTACAAGGACACGAACATGCTGCGGAAGTTCATTTCCGACCGCGGCAAGATCCGTGCCCGCCGCGTGACCGGCAACTGCACGCAGCACCAGCGTGACGTCGCCACGGCCGTGAAGAACAGCCGTGAGATGGCGCTGCTGCCCTACACGTCCACCGCGCGATAAGGGAAGGGTGACCGACTAATGAAGATCATCCTCACCCACGAGGTCTCCGGCCTCGGCGCCGCCGGCGAGGTCGTAGACGTCAAGGACGGCTACGCCCGCAACTACCTGATCCCGCGGAACTTCGCGATCCGCTGGACCAAGGGTGGCGAGAAGGACGTCGAGCAGATCCGTCGTGCTCGCAAGATCCACGAGATCGCGACCATCGAGCAGGCCAACGAGGTCAAGGCCCAGCTCGAGGGCGTCAAGGTCCGTCTGGCCGTCCGCTCCGGCGACGCCGGTCGTCTCTTCGGTTCCGTCACCCCGGCCGACGTCGCTTCGGCGATCGAGGCTGCCGGTGGTCCGAAGATCGACAAGCGTCGTGTCGAGCTGGGCTCGCCGATCAAGACCCTGGGCGCCCACGCGACGTCCGTGCGTCTGCACCCCGAGGTTGCCGCCAAGGTCAACATCGAGGTCGTCTCGGCCTAAGCATTTCGCTGGGCAGAACTGAGTGAGGGGACGCGCCCATGGGGTGCGGCCCCTCACTTGCGTCCCGGTGCTTTTCGGTCCCTGAGTGGTGGGACCTCCGGGTCGGGGCGCGGGAAGCGCCGTGGTTTCACGTGAAACACCGCGAAGCGGTCAGCGGGTGGCGCCCGTGACGAGCCAGCGGCCCGAGCGGGAGCGTGTCCACAGGGTCAGCATGCGGACCGTCATCATCAAGGTCATCGCTCCCCACACCGCGGTGAGTCCACCGCCGAGGGTCGGCACGAGCAGGGCCACGGGAGTGAAGACCGCGAGGGTGACCAGCATGGCCCACGCGAGATACGGCCCATCGCCCGCGCCCATCAGGACGCCGTCGAGTACGAAGACGACACCGCAGACCGGCTGCGCGAGGGCCACCACCACCAGGGCGGGCAGCGCGGCGTCCTGGACGCTCGCGTCACCCGTGAAGAGCGGGATGAACAGCGGCCGCGCCAGGATGATCAGCAGTCCGAGGACGACGCCCGACGCGATGCCCCACTGCACCATGCGGCGGCAGACGGCACGAGCACCTGCCGGGTCGTCGGCGCCCAGATAGCGCCCGATGATCGCCTGCCCCGCGATGGCGATGGCGTCCAGCGCGAAGGCCATCAGACTCCACAGGGACAGGATGATCTGGTGGGCGGCGACGTCGGCGTCGCCGAGGCGGGCGGCCACGGCGGTCGCGATCATCAGAATGGCCCGCAGGGAGAGCGTGCGGACCAGGAGCGGTGCCCCGGCCTGGGCGCAGGCACGGATTCCGGCGGCGTCGGGGCGCAGCGAGGCACCGTGGCGCCGGGCGCCGCGTACGACGACGAGGAGATACAGCGCGGCCATGCCGCACTGGGCCATGACGGTGCCCCACGCCGAGCCCGCGATGCCGAGGTCCGCCCCGTAGACGAGGCCGAGGTTGAGGGCGGCGTTGGCGACGAAACCGCCGATGGCGACGTAGAGCGGGGTTCTGGTGTCCTGGAGACCCCGCAGGACACCGGTCGCGGCGAGCACCACGAGCATGGCGGGGATACCGAGCGAGGAGATCCGCAGATACGTGACGGCGTAGGGCGCGGCGGTGTCGGAGGCGCCGAAGAGTCCGACGAGACCGGGTGCGGTGGGCAGTACGACGGCGATCACCGCCGCGCCGAGCAGCAGGGCGAGCCAGATGCCGTCCATGCCCTGCCGGATGGCGGCCTGGAGGTCTCCGGCGCCGACGCGACGGGCGACGGCGGCGGTGGTGGCATAGGCGAGGAAGACGAAGATGCTGACCGCGGTCGTGAGGAGGGCCGAGGCGACGCCGAGTCCGGCCAGTTGCGCGGTGCCGAGATGGCCGACGATGGCACTGTCGGCGAGGACGAAGAGGGGTTCGGCGACCAGCGCGCCGAAGGCGGGTACGGCGAGCGCGACGATCTCTCGGTCGTGCCTGCGTCGGTCGGCCTTGGGCGCGGCGGAAGCCTGTGTCATAGGCACCAATCTAATCTTCCACAGGTAAGAGATGCAATGTGACTGAGACCCTTACGCTGACCCCGGGTGAACGCTCTGTGGCGGGCCGTTCGCACGGATCTTGGCCCGAGTGGGAAAGTTTTTCTTCTGCACAGCCGGTGGACGGGATATCCGCAGGTCAGGTGCGCTTTCGCAGAGGTGCTGAGGGCTTGTTCACAGGGCTGTCCACCGAGCCGTGCACAGGTTTGGCGGAGTTCTCCACAGCATCGGGCCCGTCATCCACACCGCCTGTGGATAACCAGATTGGCTGACGGTGCCCGCGGGCCTACCGTGGTCCGGCGCCCGCCTCGTCGGACGACCTCGGAAACCCCGCGAAAGCGACGCGTCAGAACCGGAGTCGGGCCGACTTATTTGTCAGTGTCGTGCCGTACGAAAGAGGGGCACGGCGAGGTCCGCTCGGCGGACGGGAGGAGGTGGCCCGGTGAGTATCTCCGAGCCTTTGGACGACCCCTGGGCCGACAGCGGTCCCAGTGACCGTCTGCCCGTCTCCCGCCAGCGCCGCGACGGAGGCCGAAGCCGCGACGAGCAGCATGAGCGGGGCCGCGAGAGCGGCTGGGACGGCGGCTCGTCCTTCGAGCGGGTCCCGCCGCAGGACCTGGACGCCGAGCAGTCCGTGCTCGGCGGCATGCTGCTCTCCAAGGACGCCATCGCCGACGTCGTCGAGGTCCTCAAGGGCCATGACTTCTACCGGCCCGCACACGAGACGATCTACGCCTCGATCCTCGACCTGTATGCGAAGGGCGAGCCGGCCGACCCCATCACGGTCGCGGCCGAGCTCACCAAGCGCGGCGAGATCACCAAGGTCGGCGGCGCGTCGTATCTGCACACCCTGGTGCAGACGGTCCCCACCGCGGCCAACGCCGAGTACTACGCGGAGATCGTCCACGAGCGCGCCGTGCTGCGCCGTCTCGTGGAGGCGGGCACCCGCATCACCCAGATGGGATATGCGGCGGACGGCGACGTCGACGAGATCGTCAACAGCGCCCAGGCCGAGATCTACGCGGTCACCGAGCAGCGCACCACCGAGGACTATCTGCCGCTCGGCGACATCATGGAGGGCGCCCTCGACGAGATCGAGGCGATCGGTTCGCGGTCCGGGGAGATGACCGGTGTGCCGACCGGCTTCACCGACCTCGACCAGCTCACCAATGGCCTGCACCCGGGCCAGATGATCATCATCGCCGCCCGTCCCGCCATGGGTAAGTCGACGCTGGCGCTGGACTTCGCTCGGGCCTGCTCGATCAAGCACAACATGCCGAGCGTGATCTTCTCGCTCGAAATGGGGCGCAATGAGATCGCGATGCGTCTGCTGTCCGCCGAGGCCCGGGTGGCGCTGCACCACATGCGGTCCGGCACGATGACGGACGAGGACTGGACCCGCCTCGCCCGCCGTATGCCGGACGTCTCGGCCGCCCCGCTGTACATCGATGACTCCCCGAACCTGTCGATGATGGAGATCCGCGCGAAGTGCCGTCGGCTCAAGCAGCGCAATGACCTCAAGCTCGTCGTCATCGACTACCTCCAGCTCATGCAGTCCGGCGGCTCGAAGCGGGCCGAGAGCCGTCAGCAGGAGGTCTCGGACATGTCGCGAAACCTCAAGCTCCTCGCCAAGGAGCTGGAGCTGCCGGTGATCGCGCTCTCCCAGCTGAACCGCGGCCCCGAGCAGCGTACGGACAAGAAGCCGATGGTCTCCGACCTGCGTGAGTCCGGTTCCATCGAGCAGGACGCGGACATGGTGATCCTGCTGCACCGCGAGGACGCGTACGAGAAGGAATCACCGCGCGCCGGTGAGGCCGACATCATCGTCGGCAAGCACCGTAACGGCCCGACGGCCACGATCACGGTCGCCTTCCAGGGCCACTACTCCCGCTTCGTGGACATGGCGCAGACCTGATCCTTCCGCCCGGGGCGCACCTCGGGCGGCGGCTCAGAAGGCGCTGAGTCCGGTGAGTTCGCAGGAGAGGTCCCAGAGCCGGGACGCCGCTTCCGTGTCCCGGACCCAGGGCTTCACACCGCCGATGAGCATGTCGTCGGTGGTGGCGGGCCCGGCGATGTCGCAGTCCTGGCAGTACGCGCCGCCGTGGCCGTCCAGGAGCGGCGACGTCGCCGCCCAGACCGTCGTCGCCGCACCCTGCTCCGGCGTCTTGAAGCCCGCTGCCGGGGTGCCCTCGGGCGTCACCCAGCCCTGCGTCAGCCACTCCTCTCGCGGGATGTGGCGTTGCAGCGGTGTGAGGATGCTCCCGGGGTGCACGGCGAAGGCGTGCACGCCGTGTTCCGCGCCCAGGCGGTCCAGACGCAGGGCGAAGAGGGCATTGGCGGTCTTGGACTGGGCGTAGGCCGCCCAGCGGTCGTAGCCGGTCGCGAAGTGCGGGTCCTGCCAGCGGATGCCGGACAGGAAGTGGCCGGACGACGCGACGGCCACCACCCGTGCCCCACCGGCCACGAGCGCCGGCCGAAGGCGCTGGGTGAGCGCGAAGTGGCCGAGGTGGTTGACGGCGAAGTGCGCCTCCCAGCCGGGACCGACGCGGGTCTCGGGGCAGGCCATGATCCCCGCGCCGTTGATGAGCAGACCGAGAGAGCGCCCCGTTTCCAGGAAGCGCTCGGCGAACCCCCGGACGCTGTCGAGGTCGGCCAGGTCGAGGGACCGCACCTCCGTCCCCGGGACGCCGCGCAGCGCCTCCTTGGCGATGGCGGTCCGGCGGGCGGGTACGACGACGTGTGCGCCCGCGCGGGCCAGGGCGCGGGTGGTCGCGAGTCCGAGGCCCGAGTATCCGCCGGTGACGAGCGCCGTGGTGCCGGTGAGGTCGATGGTGTCGAGGACGTCGTCGGCGGTGCTGTGCGCCCCGAAGACGGTGCCGAGTTGCCGCTGCTCCATGATCATGCGCTCGACGCTAGAACCTAGAGTGCGAGCTAGGTCAAGCACTCGATACGGTCGCGGCATGAGTGAGGACGCGGGGGGCACGCCCCAGGGCGAAGGCCATGACGCCGGGTGGGACGAAGGTGAGCCTGGAGGCCTGTCGATAGGGAAGGTCGCGGAGGTGACCGGGCTGAGCGTGCACGCTCTGCGGTTCTTCGAGCGTGAGGGGCTGTTCCTGCGTGACATCCCGCGCTCGGGCGGCGGGCAGCGGATCTACGCACAGGCGGACGTGGACTGGCTCGCGCTGTGCGGGAGGCTGCGGGACTCGGGGATGCCCATCGCCACGGTCAGGAGGTTCGCGGCGCTGGTCCGCTCGGGCCCCGGCAACGAACAGGAGCGTCTCGAACTGCTCCAGGAGCACGAGCGCGACGTACGCGCGAAGATCGACGACCTGAACGCCTGCCTCGCTGTCATCCACGGCAAAGTGGCCATCTACGAGCGTCATCTGCGCGAAGGAACGGCGATCGGTCTGTGGGCACCACCCGAATTCACTCGACGTGGGAGCGGCGCACAGGTGGACTGGTCCCATGACGAAGCCCCTTGAAGAACTCCTCCCCGCCACTCGCCGGGCCCTGCTGCACCGCGTCGCCACCGAGCAGACGCGGGGCAGGGCACCCTCGCTGGTCGCCTCGGTGGCCCGGGACGGCGAGCTGGTGTGGAGCGGCGGCCGCAGCATGGTGGACGGGCACGCGCCGGACGAGAACGTCCAGTACCGCATCGGCTCCCTCACCAAGACCTTCACCGCCGTACTGGTGATGAGGCTGCGGGACGAAGGCCTGCTGAGCCTGGGGGATCCGCTGGAGAAACACCTTCCGGGGACCGGCGTGGGCCAGGTCACCGTCGCCGAACTCCTCGCGCACACCGCGGGGCTGGCGGCGGAGACGCCGGGCGCGTGGTGGGAGCGCACGCCGGGCTCTACGCGTCCACAGCTCACCGATGTCCTGGGCGAGCGGCCGTTCAAGCACCCCGTCGGCCGCCTCCACCACTATTCCAATCCCGGGTACACGCTGCTGGGCTCTCTGGTGGAGGAGTTGCGCGGGGCGCCATGGGCGGAGGTGCTGCGCCGTGAGGTCCTTGAGCCGCTGGGGCTGACCCGCACGAGCGCGCGGGCCGAGGCGCCGCACGCCGGGGGCTGGGCCGTTCACCCGTGGGCCGACGTCATGATGCCGGAGCCGGTCGAGGACCTCGGTCTGATGGCTCCGGCAGGGCAGCTCTGGTCCACCACGGCCGACCTGCTGCGCTTCGCGCACTTCCTGGTGAAGGGCGACGACCGCGTGCTCGGCGCCGAGTCGGTGCGGGAGATGCGCACCCCTTCGGCTCCACCGCAGCCGGAGAGCCGGGACCGGGCCTACGGCCTGGGTCTTGACCTGCTGACGTACGAGGGAATCGGCCTGGCGGGCCACACGGGCTCGCTGCCGGGCTTCCTGGCGGGGCTCTGGGTGAGCGAACAGGACGGCGTGGCCGCGGTCGCGCTCGCCAACTGCACTTCGGGGCCGCTGGTGGCCACGCTCACCGCGGACCTGGTGAAGATCGTGGCCGAGGCCGAGCCGCGCATCCCCGAGCCCTGGCGCCCGCTCCCCGCAGTGGATGAGAAGGTGCTTGAACTGGCAGGGCCCTGGTACTGGGGCACCCAGGTCCTCGCGCTCCGGCTCACGGCCGATGGGGGTGTGGAGCTCGGTCCGCTGTCCGGCGCGGGGCGCCAAGCGCGATTCCGGGCCGACGGCGACGGAACCTGGACGGGGCTCAACGGCTATTACGCGGGGGAGACGCTGCGGGCGGTGCGCACGGCGGACGGCTCGGTGAGCCATCTCGACGTGGGCTCGTTCGTCTTCACGCGTGAGCCGTACGACGCGGGGGCACCGGTACCCGGCGGCGTGGACCCACAGGGGTGGCGCGGCTTCTGACCGCGCGGCAGGGGGCGACCCAGGGGGGCGAGGTACCGCGCACTTGAGGGGGCCTGCCACGGCCCCCCCCCGCACCCGACGGTGGCCGTTTCACGTGAAACCGCAGGTCATGTTTCACGTGAAACGGCGCGACGCCTGGCCCGGCCGACCGAGCATGCCCCCCCGGCAGCCGCCTCAGAGCTGGAGCTTGAAGCCCACGTGCGATCCGGTGAACCCGAGCCGCTCGTAGAAGCGGTGGGCGTCGGTGCGGGCGGCGTCGGAAGTGAGCTGGACCAACTGGCAGTTCTGCCGACGGGATGCGTCGATGGCCCACTCGATGAAACGGGTGCCGAGCCCGCTGCCCCGCTCATCCGCGTGGACACGTACCGCCTCGATGATCGACCGTGTCGCGCCCTTGCGGGAGAGGCCCGGCACGATCGTGAGTTGCAGTGTGCCGACCACACGCCCCTCGCGTACGGCGACGACGAGATGTTGATTCGGGTCGACGTCCAGACGCTCGAACGCGGCGACGTACGGGGTCAGGTCGTCCGGTGACTCACGCGTCGCGCCCAAGGGGTCGTCGGCGAGCATGCCCACGATGGCGGGCAGGTCGTCGACGACGGCTGGGCGTATCTCAAGATCTCCCATGGGGGCAGCTTAAGCGGAGGACCGCCCGCGCAGAGGGCTCCGCGAGAGCATCGGCTACGCCGGTACGCGCAGGGTCTCGACGGCCCTGACCAGCGGGGCGAGCTCCGGATTCCGTGCCGCCTCGTCGAGCGCCTCGCGCAGCGCGGCGTCGTTCGTCGGGCGGGCCTCGGCGAGCAGGGCGGCGCCCGCCTCGCTGACGTCCGTGTAGATGCCACGGCGGTCGGTGGGGCACAGATAGCGGGAGAGCAGCCCACGGTCTTCGAGCCGGGTGACCAGACGGGTGGTGGCGCTCTGGCTGAGCACCACGGCGTCCGCGACCTGCTTCATCTGAAGGTGCCCGCCCTCGCCGTCGTGCTGGCGGCTGAGGACGTCGAGCAGGGAGTACTCACGCACGCTCAGGCCGTGCTCGCCCTGGAGGGCGCGCTCGATGTGGGCCTCGATCTGCCCGTGCAGCAGGGAGAGCGCGCACCAGCCCTGAGAGAGGGCGGTGAGTGCGGGGTCGGTCGCTGTCATGGCTCTTCAATCCTCCGTCCAGGATCGGCTACGGCCCAGGATAGTCCACCGGAGCAATATTCGGCGTTTGCAATTAACCCGCGCCTGCAAGTATTGTGGACGCACGTTAAGCGCACCCGCAATCATTTGGAAGGTAGATCCATGCCTCTCGCGCTACTGGCCCTCGCGATCGGGGCCTTTGGAATCGGGACCACGGAGTTCGTGATCATGGGGCTCCTGCCCGAGGTCGCGGGTGACTTCGGCGTCTCCATCCCGACCGCCGGATTCCTCGTGACCGGCTACGCCCTGGGCGTCGTCCTCGGCGCCCCGCTGATGACCGTGCTCGGCACCAAGATCTCGCGCAAGCGGATGCTGATGCTGCTCATGGGCCTCTTCGTCGTCGGCAATGTGCTCTCCGCCGTCGCGCCCGTCTTCGGTGTGATGCTCGCGGGCCGCGTCGTGGCCTCCCTCGCCCACGGTGCCTTCTTCGGCATCGGCTCGGTCGTCGCGGCCGAACTGGTCGCCCCGGAGAAGAAGGCCGGCGCGATCGCCATGATGTTCACCGGCCTGACCGTGGCCAACGTCGTCGGCGTGCCGCTCGGCACCCTCGTGGGGCAGACGCTCGGCTGGCGCCTGACCTTCGCGATCGTCGCCGCACTCGGCGTCATCGGCCTCGCGGGCATCGCCAGGCTCGTCCCGGACCTGCCCAAGCCCCAAGGCGTGCGGCTCCGCCATGAACTGGCGGCCTTCCGCAACGTACAGGTGCTCCTGGCCATGGCGATGACCGTCCTCGGCTTCGGCGGGGTCTTCGCGGCCGTCACCTATCTGGCGCCGATGATGACGGACGTCGCCGGATACGCGGACTCCTCCGTGACCTGGCTGCTCGTCCTCTTCGGCCTCGGCATGGTCGCGGGCAACCTGATCGGCGGGAAGTTCGCGGACCGCGCGCTGATGCCCCTGCTCTTCATCTCGCTGGGCGCCCTGGCCGTCGTGCTGGCCCTCTTCACGCTCACCGCGCACCACAAGATCGCCGCCGCCGTGACCATCGCGCTGATCGGCGCCCTGGGCTTCGCGACCGTACCGCCGCTCCAGAAGCGCGTCCTCGACCAGGCATCAGGCGCGCCCACTCTCGCCTCCGCCGTCAACATCGGCGCCTTCAACCTCGGCAACGCCCTCTCGGCCTGGCTCGGCGGCATCGTCATCGCCGCGGGCCTCGGCTACACCGCCCCGAACTGGGTGGGTGCCGTCCTCGCGGGCTCCGCACTCGTCCTCGCCATCCTCTCGGCCGCGCTGGAGCGCCGCTCCGCCTCCGCCGTCCCGAGCCTGGTCGTGACCGGTGCGGCGCCCGCCGAGCAGGCGACGCCCGTCAGCCACTGACCACCCCCATTCCCCCATCACGCACCACCTCTGAAGGAGAAACACCCATGAGCACCACCGCTGTCGCCCCGCTGACCATCGAGGACGCGGAGGTCCTCGTCGGCGCGGCACGTCGCGCGGCCGAGGCGGCCGATGTCACCGTCAGCGTCACCGTCCTCGACGCGGGCGGCCACCTCCTCGCCTTCCGGCGCGACGACCGAGCCGTGCTGATCTCCGGCGAGACCAGCACCCGCAAGGCCTACACCGCCCTCCAGCTGAACTCCCCGACCGCCGACCTGGTCGACGCGGTGCAGCCCGGCGGCCTCTTCCACACCCTGCCCACCGCCCTCGACCGGCCGCTGCTCTTCATCGCGGGCGGCGTGCCGGTCCACCGCGACGGCCGCCTGATCGGCGCGATCGGTGTCGGCGGTGGCGCGCCCGAGCAGGACCACGGTTTCGCGACGGCCGCCGTGCGGGCCCTCGCGTAACTCCGCGCCCCGCGACGGACAAGGCCCGCCTCCGAACGCCGGATGACATCGGCGTTCGGAGGCGGGCCTCGCCGCGTTCCGGGCCGGGTCAGCCGGCCGCCACTGTCAGCGGAGCGAAGCGGCGGGTCCAGTCGCCGGGCAGCTCCGCCGTGCCGTGGGCCATCACCGCGTTGAAGGCGACGGAACCGAGGCCGTTCTCCTTCACCCACGCGAGGAGTTCCTCGTGCCGTACGTCGATGTCCGTGCGCAGCGGGCGGTCGCTGCGGGCGCCGAGTGAGGCGATGAGCGCCTTCGCGGTCTCCGTGTCACGGGCGATGAGCGGGCCGACGACATGCGTCTCCATGTTCGGCCACGCGCCCGCGTATCCGATGAGTTCACCGTCGGCCTCCGCCACCCGCAGCTGATCGGTGAAGGCCGGAAGACGGGTGATCACATGCGTGCGGTCCTGGCCGAACACCTCGGTGTCGAGCCGCAGGATGGCGCTCAGGTCCTCCGCGGTGGCCGGACGCGTGGCCACGTCGGGCAGCGGGCCCGCGGGCGTGAAGTGGCCGCGGACCATCTCGGCGCGGCCGATCACCTTGAAGCCGAGCTGCTCGTAGAGCGGCCGCCCGTTCGGTGTCGCGTGCAGGGTCAGCGGTGTGGTGGCCTCCGTCTCGATGGCGTGCCGCATGAGACGGCGCCCGATGCCCCGGCGGGCGTACCGCTCGGCGACGAGGACCATGCCGATCGCCGCGAGGCCAGGGCGCTCCAGCGGGCCGTACCGGGTCACGACATAGGCACCGATGAGGCCGCCGCCGTCGGGGTCATCGATGCCGTAGCCCGTTCCGGCCGACAACAGGAGACCCCATTTATGTTCCTCGCGGGGCCAGCCCCGGTCCTCGGAGAGGTCGGCGCAGGACGTCACGTCGCGAAGGGAGAGCCGGCGGATGGGCAGAGCGGAGAGGGAAGGTGTCGACACCCGGATCAGGCTGTCTGACGTACGTCCCCGCCGTCCACCCGTTTGTGGGCAGAAGCACGTCGCATTTGGTCACGGCGCTTCCGGCCGCGCCGGGTGAGGCCCCAGGGCTTGAGTACGGAAAGGACCGTCATGAACACATAGGCGCCCAGGGAGACGAGTGGCCCGGCGGCCAGATCGGCCGCGTCGGTGACCGGGTCGCCCGCGGCCACCGTCGCGACCGCGTCGTTGATGCCGGGGCGCAGCGCGAAGGCGGAGGCGGCGGTGGCGACCAGGGTCAGCCAGAACTTCGTATGGACCCAGCGATGCCGGGCCAGCCCCCACGGCGTACCGAGGGACAGCAGCAGACCGCTCAGCAGCGTCAGCAGAGCGATCGGCAGGACGAGCCAGTCGGTGAAGACCTTCATGGAGCGGACGGCGGCCTCGGTGGCCGCGTGGGACTCCGTCGAAAGGGCGGTGAGGGCGAGCGCGACAAGGCCGAGCGTGAGCCCGAGCCAGCCGGCCGCGCCGACCGCGTGGACGACCAGGGTGACCCGACGAGCGGGACGGCTTAGTTTCACGTGAAACACCGTGCCGACCGAGGCGAAATCCGTCGTCTGACCGCAGGAGTAGGCGCGGGTACTAGCCTCGGCGTACATGGCACGCCTTCACCTCTTCGACCTGGACGGGACGCTGCTGCACGGCACGGCCGCTCCCGTACTGATCTCGCGGCAGCTCGGACTGGACGCGGAGATCGCCGCGCTCGAGCGTGATTTCGTCGCGGGACACATCGACTCGCCGGAGTACGCGGTGCGGGTGCACGCTCTCTGGGCGGACCTCACGGACGCGCAGGTGACGGCCGCCTTCGAGGGCGCGCCCTGGCTGTCCGGGATCCGGGAGACCTGGGCCGAGATCCGGGAGGGCGGGGACTACTGCGCGGTGGTGTCTCTCTCGCCGTCGTTCTTCGTCGAGCGGCTCACCGGATGGGGAGCGCATGCCGCACACGGCTCGCGCTTTCCGGCTGTGCCGTTCACCGAGCCCGTGGAGCCGACGGGCATCCTCAACGCCGCGGCCAAGGTGAAGATCGCGAACCGCCTCTGTGAAGAGTTCGGAGTGAGCAACAGCGACTGTGTCGCCTACGGCGACTCACTCTCGGATCTGGAACTGTTCGCCGCCGTGCCGGTATCGGTCGCCGTCAACGCGGATCCACGGCTGGTGAGCCTGGCGACCCATACGTATGTCGGGCGGGATCTGCGTAAGGCATACGAATTGGTGAGGCGTGGCACTACGTAAGGCAAGTTTGGTGTGTGCGGGCCGAGTTCATGGGAGGAGAGGGGAACTTGTGCGTCCGGCCGCTGCCGGTAGGGTCGTCCCCGATTCGTGCCGGGCGGCTCTTCTCGCGATGCTCGCGCCATCCGGGAGGCCCGAGCGCAGGTCGAGAAAGCCTAACGGGGTAGGGAGATCCAGAGCCCGCACTTCGCGCTGGGCGACCGGCGCGGCAGCGGTGAATGGGATGCTGCGGTGAGACAGCTGCGGCCAATGTCACATTCTCGTCCTACTTGTCCGTAGGGTCCGGGAAACCGATGTTCAATGTGGCCGTACCGGCCATCGAGGCAGAGCGGGGAAAGCAGGCAGCTTCCGGCAGGGAGTGCCCACACCGACCGAGGAATGTTCGAGGCGAGGCACAGCATGAACGCTCCGACCACCACGTCGGCGGACGACGGGACTCCCGGCGGCGGAGGCGGCTGGTTCGCCCCACGCAAGCCGCCGGTCGGCGAGCCGTCGAGCGGTGATCAGGCGAGCGGCGAGCGGTCGAGCGGCGAGCGGTCGAGCGGCGATCAGTCGCCGTTCGGCGAACGGGCCGAATCCGCGGAGGGGCGCCGCCCTGCCGCGATACGGCCTCTGGGAAGGCACGCCGCCCCGGCCCCCGTGGCCGGACCCACGGACGGCCGAATACGGGCCGACAGGGACACCGGTGCCGCTCCGGACTCCGTCCGGCCGCCCCGCGAGGCAGCCGCCGCTTCCGGGCCGCGGACCGACTCCCTCACCCAGGCCTCCGAGCCGCGGACCGACTCCCTCACCCGGCACCCCGGACCGGCCACCCCCGCATCGCCCGACGCGGTCCTGGTGCAGCGCACGATGGCCGAGATCGGCCCCGTCGCCGACCAGGTCACCTCGTACTTCTACGCACTGCTCTTCACCCGCCACCCCGACCTGCGCCCGCTGTTCCCCGTGGCGATGGACACCCAGCGGGACCGGCTTCTGAAGGCGCTGCTCACGGCCGCCGAGCACATCGACCACACCGAGGTGCTCACCTCGTATCTGCGGGGGCTCGGGCGCGGACACCGCAAGTACGGCACGAGGCCCGAGCACTATCCGGCCGTTGGTGAGAGCCTGATCGGCGCGCTGAGCCGGTACGCGAGCGCGTCGTGGGACGAGGCGACCGAAGGTGCCTGGGTCCGTACGTACACGACGATCTCCCAGATCATGATCGACGCGGCCGCCGAGGACGAGCTGCGGGCCCCGGCCTGGTGGTTCGCCGAAGTCGTCTCGCACGATCTGCGGACCTCCGACATCGCCGTGGTCACGGTCCGCCCGGACCAGCCGTACCCCTTCCTCGCGGGGCAGTACACCAGCCTGGAGACCCCGTGGTGGCCGCGCATCTGGCGGCACTACTCCTTCGCCTCGGCGCCCCGCGCCGACGGGCTGCTGTCCTTCCACGTCAGGGCCGTTCCGGCCGGCTGGGTCTCCAGCGCCCTCGTGCACCGCGCCCGGCCGGGTGACATCCTCCGGCTCGGGCCGCCCGCCGGTTCGATGACCGTCGACCACACCACCGACAGCGGCCTCCTCTGCCTCGGCGGCGGCACCGGCATCGCGCCGATCAAGGCCCTGGTCGAGGATGTCGCCGAGCACGGCAGGCGGCGCCCGGTCGAGGTGTTCTACGGCGCCCGCACCGACCACGACCTGTACGACATCGACACGATGCTCCGGTTGCAGCGGGCCCATCCCTGGCTGGCGGTCCGCCCGGTCGTCGACCAGCGGGCGCAGCTTCCCGACGCCGTGCGCGAGTACGGCCCGTGGAACGAGTACGACGCCTATCTCTCGGGCCCGCCCGGCATGATCCGCAACGGAGTCGACGCCCTGCGGGACATCGGCATCCCCGAGAGCCGGATACGCCACGACTCGGTCGAGGAACTGGTGGCGGCGGGCGACTGACCGACCGGGCAGGTCCCGGAGCGCTGCCCGGCCGATCAGCCCAGGTCAGGTGCGTGCATCGCGCGTACGCCCTCGATATTGCCGTCCAGATAGTGCCGCAGCGACAGCGGTACGAGATGGACCGAGGCGATGCCGACCCGGGTGAAGGGCACATGCACGATCTCGTACTCGCCGCACGGCTCCTCGATCTCGGGGCCGTGCCGCCTGCTGAGGTCCATGGACTCCAGTCGGCAGACGAAGAAGTGCTGCACCTTCACACCGGTCGAGGCGCTGTCCTCGCCGATGTGTTCCACGGTGTCGACGAAGCAGGGGACGACGTCGGTGATCTTCGCGCCGAGTTCCTCGTCCAGCTCGCGGTGGAGAGCGTCGACGACGGTCGCGTCCTCCGGTTCGACGCCGCCGCCGGGGGTGAGCCAGTAGGGATCGACGCCGGGTTTGGTCCGCTTGATGAGGATCAGGTCGTCTCCGTCCAGCAGGACGGCGCGTGCGGTGCGCTTGACCACAGGTCGGACGGTCATGGGGGAAGAGTGGCCCGGACTGTTCCACGTGAAACATCGCGCACCGGCCGAGGCGGCCATCAAGCCCAGTCGGCCGCGGCCCGCAGCAGCCACTCATGCGCCCGAGCGATGTGCGGCATGGCCAGGGTGCCCGTCCGCACCGCGAGGAAGTAGGTGCGCAGCGGAGGCACCGCCGGGTCGAGCAGGGCCACGATGTCGCCGCGGTCGAGGGCCTCGGTGCAGAGATACCGGGGCAGTACGGCCAGTCCGGCGCCCGCGGCAGTGCAGGCGAGGACCGCACGCAGATCCGGCACGATGACCGCCCCGGAGGCCGCGGGGCGGGCGTCGAAGACGGCGGCCCAGTAGCGGGAGACGAACGGCAGCGACTCGTGCACCTCGACCACCGGCAGGTTGTCCAGCGGCAGCGCCCCCTCGCGGCGCAGCCTGTCCGGGGCGATGCGGGCGGCCCAGCGCTCCCCCGCGACCAGGACGTGCTCCTCGTCGCAGAGCGGCGTGGCGGTGAGCAGCACGCCGCGCGGCTGAGCCGTGCTGATGGCCAGCTCGTGGTGCCCGGCGGAGAGCCCCTCCAGAGCCTCCTCCGCGGTGCCGAACGACGCGCGCAGGGTGTAGCTGTGGCCGTCCTGGCCGGTCAGCGCCGTGAGCGCGGGCAGAGCGCGCTCCGCGGTGAACTCCGGGGGGCCCGCGAGATGGAGTGTGCGCATCGAGGAGTCCTGGTCGAGCCCCGTCTCGGCTATCTCCACGAGGGCGTCCAGATGAGGGGCGGCTTTGTAGGCGAGTTCGTCCCCGATGGTCGTCGGCGTCACCCCACGGGCCTGCCGCAGGAAGAGCGGGCGGCCCAGTTGCCGCTCCAAGGTCCTTATCTGCGACGTGACGGCGGGCTGGGAGAGCCCGAGCAGGGCTGCCGCGCGAGTGAAGGAACCGGCCCGGTGCACTGTCACGAAGGTGCGCAGCAGGGCCAGATCCATGACGAGGTTCCTTCCCTCCGTGCCCTCTGGGCGCGCCCAACTATAAATATGTCGATAGGACTCTGTCGCTACTGTGATTGGACACTGACACAGAGTCAACTAGCCTTGTTGGCGCGGTTCTTCGCGCGCAGAACCGGGACGGTCCGAGCCACGAGGGGGGAGGCTCGGACCGTTCATTGTGCGCAGCGGGACCGATAGGGGCGAGGGAACCGCCCACGGCGCTCGGCGGGACCGGAGGGGGCGAAGAGGCTCCCCCCGGCGCTCGGCCCGCCGACTCGTTCAGCGCGCGCAATCCGTCGAGCCGTTCAGCGCACTCAGCCCGCCGAGCCGTCCAGCACGCGCAGTCCGCCGACCCGTCCTCTGTGCTCAGCTCGCCGACCCGTCTCTGTGCTCAGCCTGCCGACCCGTCCCTCTGTGCTCAGTCCGCCGCCCCGTCCCTCTGTGCTCAGCCTGCCGACTCGTCCAGCGCGCGCAGCACGTCGGCTACCAGGTCGACCGGGTCCTCGGCGCCCGCCGAGAAGCGGATGAAGCCCTCCGGGACAGCGTCCCCGCCCCACCGCCGACGCCGCTCCGCCGTGGAGCGCACGCCTCCGAAGCTGGTCGCGTCGTCCACCAGGCGCAGCGCCTCAAGGAAGCTCTCCGCACGCGCGCGTGAGGGCAGCGTGAACGAGACCACGCACCCGAAACGGCGCATCTGCCGCGAGGCGATCTTGTACGAGGGGTCGTCCGGCAGCCCGGGGTAGCGCAGACCGGAAACCTCGGGGCGCCCGCGCAGTGCCTCGGCCAGAGCCAGGGCGTTCGCGTTCTGCCGGTCGGCGCGCAGTTGGAGCGTAGCCAGCGAACGGTGTGCGAGCCAGGCCTCCATCGGCCCGGGAATGGCGCCGACGATCTTCCGCCAGCGCCGCACGGAGGCGGCGAGTTCGGCGTCGCGGCAGGTCACATACCCCAGGAGGAGGTCACCGTGACCGGTGAGCATCTTCGTGCCGCTGGCCACGGCGAAGTCGGCGCCCAGTTCGAGCGGGCGCTGGCCGAGCGGCGTGGCCAGCGTGTTGTCGACGGCCACGAGGGCGCCGCGCGCGTGGGCGGCGTCGGCGAGCCTGCGTACGTCACACACGTCGAGGCCGGGGTTGGAGGGCGTCTCGATCCACAGCAGCTTGGCGCCGTCCAGGACGTCGAGCTGGGCGTCGCCGCCGGTCGGCGCGGTCCGCACCTCGATCCCGTACGCCGTGAGCTGCTCGCGGACCAGGGGAAGGACCTGGTAGCCGTCGTCGGGCAGGACCACGGCGTCACCCGCGCGGAGCTGCGAGAACAGCACCGCCGAGATCGCCGCCATGCCGGAGGCGAAGGCGAGCGTCTCGACGTCATCGCCGCCGCCCGGCACCTCGAGCTCGCCGATGGCGCGCTCCAGATGCGTCCAGGTGGGGTTCTCGTCGCGCGCGTAGGCGTAGCCGCCGGTGGGGTCGCCCGGCAGGTGGAAGTGGGCCGCGAACACCGGCCCGGGCAGTGTCGGCTCGTACTTCACCGGCTCGGGGAGCCCGGCCCGCACCGCCCGCGTGCCGTCGCCAAGGCCTGCCGGGCCATGACCCGCAGCTGCCGGACCGGCGCCCGGGCCCGCCGGGTCATCGCCCGTAGCCGCCGGGCCGTCGCCCCTGGCTGCCGAATCCGTCATGCCGCCCGCCTCTCACCGCTTGCCGTGCCACGTCGGCAGGCTTCGCCCGCCGCCCTCGCCATTCTCGGACACTCTCCGGTCATGAAGGGGCAGGGGGTGGCTGCGCTGCGGTCAGGAGAGGTCAAGGGCGGGCTGCGACGGCACACGGCGAGTCCGACGGCGAGCGTCCGGTGGCACGCGTCCGACGGCGAGCGTCCGACGGCGCGCATCCGACGGCGCGCGGGCGCGGTTTCGGACGCGCGCCGTGGGATGTGGTACCGGACGCGGCGTTGCATGCGGCGCCCGACGCGGCAGCAGCGGTCTCAGTCGTCGTCGGGCAGCACGACGTTCATGGCCCAGGACACGATGGAGATGATCAGGCCGCCCAGGACGGCGGTCCAGAAGCCCTCCACATGGAAGCTGACGTCGAGCTTGTCGGCGAGCCACGAGGTGAGCAGCAGCATCAGGGCGTTGACCACGAGCGTGATCAGGCCGAGGGTCAGGATGAACAACGGGAAGGTGAGGACCTTCACCACCGGCTTGACCAGGAAGTTCACCAAGCCGAAGAGCAGGGCCACGACAATCAGCGTGCCGATCTTCTTGCCCGTGCTCTCGCCGGTCAGAGTGATCTTGTCCAGCAGCCACACGGCGACGGCCAGGGCCGCCGCGTTGGCGATCGTCTTGACTACGAAATTCTTCATGTGTCTGATCGTGGCAGACGTGGATCACCAGAGGTCGGCTCACGGGCGGCGCGCAGCGTGCGCGTAAGAGCGCCCGACGGCACACACCAGCGAGGGGCGTACGACGGCTATGAAGGCATTCCGACTGGACGAGCTGGAGGCGGAGCGCGCGGCAAACGACGGCGCGTATCTGCAGTTTCTGCGTGAGCGGAACATGTCGGTCGGTCTCTACGCGCTCGACGCGGGGGACTCCGACCCGCAACAGCCGCACGGGCAGGACGAGGTGTACTTGGTCGTCAGCGGCCGTGCCTCGATCACGGTCGGCATGGAGACCACGTCCGTGGCGCGCGGCAGCGTCGTGTACGTCCCGGCCGGGGTGGCCCACAAGTTCCATCACATCAGCGAGGACCTGCGCGTTCTGGTCGTCTTCTCGCCGCCCGAGGGCTGACGGACTCAGGGCTCGGGCCGGCTCGCACCCCCGGATTCCCTAGGGGTCGGATCAGGGGCAGACAAGGGCTGCGCGGCCCCCACGGAGCCCGTCGGCGCCCTAGCATCGAATGCAAGAAGCCGGGGACCTGCGGAGATTCAGGAACCCGCACCGATGCGATGTGTGCGGAGAGAGGTAAGGACGATGGCAGCGAAGGAGATCTTTGCGGGTTTGCCGTGGTGGGTGAAGTGGGTGGCGGTGCCCGTCATCGCGTTGGTCGTGTTCGGTAGCCTGATAGCGAGCGTCGTCGGCTTCGTGATCGGCCTCCTCTTCAAGGTGCTGCTCTTCGTCGCCCTGGTCGGCGGACTCATCTACGTCGTACGGAAGTTCATATCCGGCTCGTCCTCGTCCCGCTCCGACTGGTGACCTGAAGAGACTGGAGCTATGGCCTGGAAGCGCCGCAAGCGGCGACTTCGCGCCGGGATTCCCTCGGTCGGGGGATGTTTCCGCAACGGCGACCGCAGGGCGGTGGCCAAGGGTTAGAGTCCGAAACCGCCGCGAGGCCCATCCTCGCGTACGGGCAACTGCCCCCTCCCGTGTGTCCCGGGGCACGGGCGGACCCCCTCGCGCTTCGGGAGTGAACCTTGGCCGCGGCCGATGCCGGTACCTCACCCGGTGGAGCCACTCCACCAGGCAGAGCCATGCCACCGGACCACGCCGGGACCGCGCCCACCCTCATCGGCTCCGTGCAGCGGGCGATGCGGCTGCTCGAAGCCGCCGCCTCGCACCCGGACGGGGCTCCCCCCAAGCAGTTGGCCCGGGAGGCGGGGCTGGCCCTGCCCACCGCGTACCACCTGCTGCGCACGCTGACCTACGAAGGCTATCTGCGCCGCAGGAAGGGACTGCTCGTACTCGGCGGGGCGGCCGAGCGGCTCGGCGCCGGCGGGGCGCGGCAGAGCAGGCGAGGCACGATCGACGAGGCGCTGGCGCACTGGCACGAACTCATCGGGGTGCCCGTGTACTTCGCCGTCTACCGCGAGGGGGAGATCGAGCTCGTATCCGTCGCGGACAGCCCGGACAACCCCGCCGTGGAGGAGTGGGCCGACTTCAAGGAGACGGGCCATGCGCATGCGATCGGCCAGTGTCTGCTGAGCCAGCTCGGCACCGAGGCAAGGAGGGACCATCTCGACCGCTATCCCGTGCGGTCACTCACGCGCTACTCGGTAAGGGACGACCGAACGTTCCTGCGCAGACTCGACGCGGTGGAGCGGATGCGGCCGGTCGTGGAGCACCAGGAGTACGCGCTCGGGACGGTCTGCGCCGCCCTTCCGATCACAGTCGGTGACACCGCGGCGACCTTGGCCATTTCCGTCCCTTCCCATCAGGCCGACCGGCTGCTGCCTGCGGTGCGGACACTCCAGCGTGAGCTCGGAAAGCTACTAGGGACACTCACCTTCTCTATCAGCATCTGAAAACTCACTCCTTGTGACGCGACAGGTACGTTGAGCAAGATGCCCTGGGTGTCAGGGAGCCGGTTCCTGGCCGCTTCGAGGGCTATGGGACGGGGTAGGGCGCGATGGACGACTCGGTACAGGCAGAGGTCATGATGAGCTTCCTCGTTTCCGAGGATCTGTCGTTCCGCATTCCGGTGGAGCTGCGGTACGAGAGCGAGGACCCGTACGCCGTGCGGCTGACCTTCCATTTGCCCGGGGACGCCCCGGTGACCTGGGCCTTCGGGCGGGAGCTGCTGATCGACGGGGTGGGCAGGCCGTGCGGTGTCGGGGATGTGCGCATTGAGCCCACCGACCCCGATCTGCTCGACGAGGCGCTGATCAAGTTGCAGGTGGGGCCGGAGCAGGCGCTGTTCCGCGTGGGCATCCCGCCGCTCCTCGCCTTCCTCGACCGGACGGACCGGCTGGTGCCGCTCGGGCAGGAGCGGGCGCTCGCCGACTTCGAGGCGCACCTCGACGAGACGCTCGACCGCATCCTCGCCGAGGAGCAGAACGCGGGCTGACCTCGGCCTCAAGGGATGCGGCGCCTATGGCGGATTGCGGCATTTCACCCGTGGCTGCGGGGCGGGGGCGGCAAGCCGCCCCTCTCCTCGGCCGACCGGCCTCTCACGCCTTGCGGCGGCGCCCCTTTCCGCCGCGGGAGGGACGGGCGGCGGGCACGTTCGTGGTGGCGGGGGACAAGCCGGAGGTGCGGTCGGCGGAGACGACCAGGGCGGCCAGCGCGGTCGTCACGGGGACCGAGGCGACCAGGCCGATCGAGCCGATCAGGGTGCGCACGATCTCCTCGGCGACGAGTTCGCTGTTGGCGACCGTGCCCACGCTGGACTGGGCGATGGAGAAGAGCAGCAGCAGGGGCAGGGCGGCGCCCGCGTAGGCGAGGACGAGGGTGTTGACGACCGAGGCGATGTGATCGCGGCCGATGCGGATGCCCGCGCGGTACAGGCCGCGCCAGCCCATGGCCGGGTTGGCCTGATGCAGCTCCCAGACCGCGGAGGTCTGGGTGACCGTCACATCGTCCAGGACGCCGAGCGAGCCGATGATGACGCCCGCGAGCAGCAGGCCGCTCATGTCGATGGACGGATACAGGCCGTGGATGAGGCCGGTGTTGTCGTCCGTGTTGCCGGTCAGCGCGGCCCAGCCGATGAAGAGCGAGCCGAGCAGGCCGATCAGGAGGAGGGAGATGAGCGTGCCGAGCACGGCGACGGAGGTGCGGGCCGTGAGCCCATGGCAGAGATAGAGCGCGATCAGCATGATGGCGCTCGCCCCGATCACCGCCACGACCAGGGGGTTCGAGCCCTGGAGGATGGCGGGCAGGATGAAGAAGGTGAGCACGAGGAAGCTGATGGCGAGCGCGACCAGGGCCATGACGCCGCGCAGCCGCCCCACCACCACGACGGCCAGCGCGAAGATTCCGGCGAGCAGCGCCATGGGAATCCTGCGGTTCACGTCGGCGACCGAGTACTGCAGGCCCTCCGGGGCCTTGGGCTCGTAGGCGACCACCACCTCTTGGCCCTGCTTGAGCTGCCGGGGCGAGTCCGGCTGGATGATCTCGGTGAAGGTGCGGCCCTTGTCCTTGCCGCTGCGGACCTCGATCGTCGCCTTCTTGCAGGTGCCGCTCGTCCGGGACTGGGCGGACTGGCCTTCCGCCGTGGAGGTGTCGCCGTTCGACGGGGTCTGCGAGGGGTTGAGGTCCTTGCAGGGGAGCTCCCGCACCTTCGTGACGGATGCCGACTGCGTCTGCCGGTCGAAGCCGACTCCGGTGCGCTCGTGCGAGGGCGTGCCGCCCGGCCAGTACACCAGGAGTCCCACGACGACCGCGGCGGCGAACGGGATCAGCACCGCGGCGATGACCTTGCGCAGATGCTTGGAGACGGGCGCGGCCGGGCCGTGGCTGTGCGAGTGCCCGTSCCCATGGCCGTGTCCATGGCCGGGGTCGCCGGGCGGCRSGCCGGGGACGGGCACTCGCAC
>NZ_JASKYR010001499.1:0-621 GCF_041028215.1 Streptomyces flavofungini | reverse complement strand
GCCGAGGTGGGCGAGCGCGTCGGCGTGCGGGTGCCGTCCGGGCCGCGCTTCGGGGTCGACGGCGCCTTCGAGGGGTATGTGCGGCTGCCGTTCACCGTGAGCGGCGCGGTGGCAGAGGAGGCCGCGGTCCGSCGTCGCCGCCGCGGGCCTCCTCGTACCGCTCGCCGCCTGCGGCAGCGACGACGACGGGAGCAAGAAGGCCGGTGACAAGAAGAACGTGAAGCTCACCGTGCTCGCCGCCTCCTCCCTCACCGACGTCTTCGCCACGGCCGAGAAGAAGTACGAGCGGGAGCACCCCGGCACCGACATCACCGTCTCCGCCGCCGGTTCGCAGGAGCTCGCCGCGCAGGTGAAGCAGGGCTCGCCCGCCGACGTCCTCGTCACCGCCGACACCAAGACCATGGACGGCCTCAAGGGCGAGACCGGCGAGGCCACGGTCATCGCCAGGAACCGGCTCGTCATCGCCACCCGCGAGGGCAACCCGGACAAGGTCAAGGAGCTCAAGGACCTGGCGGACCCGAAGCTGAAGGTCGTCCTCGCCGATGACACGGTGCCGGTCGGGCGGTACGCCAAGCAGGTCCTCGACCAGCGGAAGGTGGAGGTGAAGCCCGTCTCCAAGGA
>NZ_JASKYR010001498.1:0-627 GCF_041028215.1 Streptomyces flavofungini | reverse complement strand
AAGCAGCGGCAGAAGCGGATGCCGCGGGCCGTGCGCGAGCAGCAGATGCTGGACGCGGCGGTGCGGATCTTCGGGCAGCGGGGGTTCAGGGCCGCGTCCATGGACGAGATCGCGGAGCTGGCCGGAGTGTCGAAGCCGCTGGTGTACCTGTATCTGAACTCCAAGGACGACCTCTTCACCGCCTGTATCCGGCGGGAGGCCGCCGCGCTCGTCGCCGCGGTGCGGGACGGGGTGAGCGCCGCCGTGGGGGAGAGCGCGGACCGTCGGCTGTGGGCGGGTCTCCGGGCGTTCTTCACGCACACCGCGGAGCGGCCCGACGGGTGGGCGGTGCTGCACAGCCAGGCGCGTACCCAAGGTGAGCCGTTCGCCGCGGAGGTCGCCGCGATGCGGGAGGAGATCCTCGCCTTCGTGACGGCGCTGATCGCCGAGGCGGCGCGGGAGGCCCACGGGGACCCCTCGCTGCCCGCCCGTGAGGTGGCGGGCCTCGCGCAGGCCCTCGTGGGCGCGGCGGAGTCGCTCGCGGGGTGGGCCAACACGGACGCGTCCGTGTCGGCGCGGGAGGCCGCGGCGACGCTCATGAACTTCGCGTGGGTGGGGCTGGGTTCCCTGATGGAGGGACGTCGCTGG
>NZ_JASKYR010001497.1:0-632 GCF_041028215.1 Streptomyces flavofungini | reverse complement strand
CTTCCCTGCCGGGGCTCGGCGGGCGCATCGCCCTGGTGACCGGGGCCAGCGGCGGCATCGGTGCCGGGATCGCGGTGCGGTTCGCCGAGGCCGGGGCGGCGGTCGTCGTCCACTACCGGCGCGGGCAGGCGCGGGCCCGTGAGGTGGTCGAGCGGATCGGGCGGTCGGGCGGCGAGGCCGTCGCCGTGGCGGCGGACCTGGCGGAAGAGGAGGGGTGCCGGGAACTCGTCCGGGCCGCGCAGGCCTGGCGGGGGCGCCTGGACTGCCTCGTGAACAGTGCCGGTGTCCAGCCGGTGCGGGAGCTGCCGGGGATGACGGCCGCGCAGTGGCGGGAGGTGGCCGAGGCGAACGTGACGAGCGCGTTCTGCTGTACGCAGGCGGCGGCGGAGGTCATGGCCGGGCAGGACGGCGGCGGCTCGGTCACCCACATCGCGTCCATCGAGGGCACGAACCCGGCGGCGGGACACGCGCACTACAGCGCGTCCAAGGCCGCGCTGATCATGTTCGCCCGCTCGGCGGCCCTGGAGTACGGGCCGCGCGGCATCCGCGTGAACACGGTGTCGCCCGGCCTCGTCGACCGGCCCGGCCTCTCCGACGACTGGCCGGAGGGGGCGGCGGCCCCCCTCGGCCAG
>NZ_JASKYR010001496.1:0-864 GCF_041028215.1 Streptomyces flavofungini | reverse complement strand
GTCGATGAGGAGCGGCAGCGTCTCGCTCKCGCCCGGTGCGATCCAGAAGCGGACGGCCGTGCCGAACGCGCCGACCGCCAGGGAGACGGCCAGCGCGGGGCGCAGATCGCGCTCGGCGTCCAGGCCGAGGCGGTGCGCCACGATCCGCACGGACTCGGCCTCGGCCTCGTCCTGGACCCGCAGATAGGCCGGGAGCAGCGAGGGCTCCGCGTGGAGCAGCCGCAGCAGGTCGCCGGAGCGGGGCAGGCGGTGCCAGGCCGTCGGTTCGCCGTCCAGCCAGGTCCGCAGGGCGCGGTGGTAGGCGGTGAGGGGGGGCTCGGCCGCGGGGCGGTCGGCGAGCGCGGCGTTGATCCGCGCGAAGTCGGCGCGCAGGGCGTCGACCAGGGCGTCCTCCTTGCCGGAGAAGTACCGCGAGAAGGTGCGGCGGGAGACGTCGGCGCGTTCGCTGATCGTCTCGACGGTGACCTGGTCGAGCCCGTGGGCCAGGACCAGGTCCACGGCTGCCCGCGCCATGGCCTCCCGGCTCTCCTGCACCTTGCGGGTCCTGCGGCCCTCACTGCTGCTCATGTCTCCGACTGTACTCCTCTAACTGTCCCAGTGGGACACTTGACCCACTGGGACAGTACGAGTGCCGCGATCGGTCACCCCCGTCGGTCGGGCCGACGCGTCACCCCTGTCGGTCAGGCCGATCCCCGCMGAACTCCGCCTCGACCACGTCGGTGTACACCGACGTGGTCGAGGCGGAGTTCTGCGGGGATCGGCCTGACCGACAGGGGTGACGCGTCGGCCCGACCGACGGGGGTGACCGATCGCGGCACTCGTACTGTCCCAGTGGGTCAAGTGTCCCACTGGGACAGTTAGAGG
>NZ_JASKYR010001495.1:0-548 GCF_041028215.1 Streptomyces flavofungini | reverse complement strand
CACCAGCTCCTCCCCTACCTCGACGACTCGACGGAGTCCGCGGCCGACGAACCCGGCGGCTACGACCTGCGCATGACCGTCACCCTCAATGGCCAGGTCATCTCCGAGCCGCCCTTCTCCACCGTGTACTGGACGGCCGCGCAGCAGCTCGCCCACATGACCGTGAACGGCGCCTCGCTGCGCACCGGGGACCTCTACGGCTCGGGCACCGTCAGCGGCCCCTCCGCCGGTCAGTACGGCTCCCTGATCGAGATCACCTGGAACGGCCGCGACCCCCTGGAACTCCCCGACGGCAAGCGGACCTTCCTGGAGGACGGCGACGAGGTCACCCTCTCGGCCTGGGCCCCCGGCCCCGGCGGCACCCGAGTGGGCCTCGGCGAGGTCACGGGGCGGATCGTGGCCGCGGGTGGTGGCGCTTAGGCGATTGCCGGTTGCCGATCGGCGGTTGCTGGTTGCCGGTAGGCAGTTGCCGGTAGGCGGTAGCAGCGGCGCCGAGCTGCGGGCTGGGCCGGGGGGCGGCGTGCGTACCCCCGGCCTACCAGTCCGGC
>NZ_JASKYR010001494.1:0-663 GCF_041028215.1 Streptomyces flavofungini | reverse complement strand
CGGCGACCAGGCCGCGGCCGTCGCGGAACCCGCCCGCCGCGATCACCGGCAGGTCCACCGCGTCCACGACCTGCGGCAGCAGCACCGTCGTGGCGGCCTCCCCGGTGTGGCCGCCGCCCTCGCCGCCCTGCACGATCACCGCGTCCGCCGGCCAGGATGCCGAGCGCCCCCGCGTCGGCGGTCGCCGAGACGAGGCGTGGTCCCGCCACCCAGCCCATGCCGGTCTGCACCAGCGGGTGCCGCACCCCGGCCAGGCGGGTCAGCGGCGTCTCGATGACGGGCGCGTCCGACGTCACGCCCGCACCTCGCGCTCGCGCAGCCCGCGCGGGTCCACCACATCGCGGATCAGCCGCAGCTCCTCGCCGGTCGGCTCACGGGTGCGGGGCACGTCGTCGGGCACGGCCAGGGCGAACCCGGTGGCCTCGCGCACCCGCTCCGGCGTCACCCCTGGATGCAGGGACACCACCCGCATCGCGTGATCCGGCGTCGCGAAGTCGAAGACGCCCAGGTCGGAGACGACGCGGCGCAGATCGTGGAAGCGGGTGGCGGAGGGGCCCGCGGCGGCGGCGCTGTCGTACCCGACGCCGCTGATCATGTCGACCTTCTCGACGAAGACCCGGGGCGAGTGCCTCGGTATCCAGTAGCTCACCGGGTTGTTGATCG
>NZ_JASKYR010001493.1:0-487 GCF_041028215.1 Streptomyces flavofungini | reverse complement strand
GCCCCGTCGTTGGTCAGCAGCCCCAGGCTGTACTCAAGCTCGGGAAAGTCCGCGAGCCCCCGCGAGACGTCGTGGGAACACCACCACGTCACCCCCCACACGTCCTGGCAGTCCAGGGCGGCACCGATCGTCTCCTCGGTGAATCCGGCGGCGTGCTCGGCGGGGATCAGCGGGGCGGGCGCGCCGACCTCCTGGAGCCAGACGGGGCGGTGCGGGTCGTCGGCCCACGCCTTGGACAGCTCGATCATGTAGGCCGCGTGACCGCGCGTGGCGGCCCCCGTACGCCCGTGCCGCTGCGCCGTACCGTTGAACACCCACGAGTGCACGGCGGTCACCGCCCCGAGCCGCGCGGCCTGCGCGGGGGTGAAGGGCTGGTCGTCCTGGTACCAGGCGGCGTCGTACTCGGCGTGCAGATGCAGCTTGCCGGGGGCGCCCTCCTCGCAGGCGGCGAGGACCGTGCGCAGCCAGGCGTCGGCCTGCTCGGGGG
>NZ_JASKYR010001492.1:0-501 GCF_041028215.1 Streptomyces flavofungini | reverse complement strand
CTCCGGCACCGCGAGCCCGGCGGCGACGAGCCGGTCCGCCAGCGCCCGCACGGCGTCGGCGGTCGCCGCGCCACGCCGTACCGGAGCTATCCGCGCCTGCCCCGCCGGGCCGATCGCGCCGAGCACCGAACGCTCGATGTCGTCGCGCCCCTCCGGGTCGACCACGGTCGCCCAGCCGGTGTGCGCGATCAGCAGCCGCCGCGCCCCCGCCATCGCGACGAGCGCCAGGTCGGCGACGCGGGCGGGGCCGCCGGACAGGAAGGCCGCCTCGTAGAGCGTGAGTCGGCGTCCGTGCGGCGCGGCCGTCGCCGGGGCGGCGGCACGGGCGGCGGCCACGCAGAGTCTGCCGCAGGTCAGGCCGGTCACGGCCCAGGCGAGGAGAAGCAGAGGGACCCAGAACATGGCGGTGTTCTATGCCAAGGCGGTGCTTCGCGCCATGGCATATTCAGTATCCGGACGGCCGGTGACGGGTGGATAACGTTCCGCTTGAGCGGGGCGGGG
>NZ_JASKYR010001491.1:0-511 GCF_041028215.1 Streptomyces flavofungini | reverse complement strand
GCGCCCCCACCGCCAACGGCGGCGTCCACCAGTACGCCACCCTCTCCGGGCACTTCCGGGGCAAGCGGGACGTCAGCGCCCTGCCCCTCGTCGGCTTCAACACCGGTGAGGCGCTGCCCGCCCACGCCGAGGCGGCCGCCCGGGTCATCGCGGAGAGCGCCCTCCAGGCAGCCGACGGCAAGCCCTTCATCCTCGTCGGCCACTCCTCCGGCGGCTCCCTGGCCTACGCGGCCGCCGGTGTCCTGGAGAGCACCTGGGGCATCCGTCCCGCCGCCGTCGTCCTCCTCGACACCCTCAGCATCCGGCACGAGAGTGACGAGAACGTCGACTACAACGGCATGATGAAGTTCAACTTCACCGCCGTGGACGACTCCCCGGTGCGCCTCACCAACTCCCGCCTGTCCGCCATGGGCCGCTGGATGGTGCTGCTCAACGCCCTCGACGTGCACCCCACCACCGCCCCCGTCCTGGAGATCAAGTGCACCCGGGCMCTCATCGAGGGCGTCCCCGC
>NZ_JASKYR010001490.1:0-625 GCF_041028215.1 Streptomyces flavofungini | reverse complement strand
CCGCAGCGTGCGCAGGGGGCGCAGGTCGGCGGTGGCGTACACGGTCAGCGTCCTGCCGACGATGTCCGTCACCAGGAGCCGCTCGTCGTCGAGGGTGCAGACGCGCAGCGGGTCGCCGCCCACCTTCCTGCTCCGCCGCACCCTCATGGTGTGCGCGTCGACGGCGACGAGGGCGGAGCTCTTGCGGGCGCCGACGAACAATGTCCTCTCGTCCGTGCTCAGGCAACTGCTCTCCGGCAGTTGTCCCGGGGTCACCAGGAGCGGGGGCGCGGCGGCGTCGTGCGGGCGGACCAGGCTGACCGTGTGGGACAACAGGCCCGTGACGTAGGCGCGTTCACCGTCGCGGCTGAGGGCGAAGAGGTGGGTCTTCACGCCGTGCGTCGGCACCGCCCGCGTCGGCGCCTGGTCGGTGACCGGGTCGTCGAAGCCGAGCAGCACCGCCCTCTCCTCGCTCAGCGCGTACAGCCGGTCCTGGTCGTCGATGCCCATGCCGTGCACGCGGCGGAACGGGCGGGTGTCGATGGTGCGGGCCAGGGACCGCTCGGCGAGGTCGATGACGAAGACGGCGGCGCCGCCCTCGCCGGGGGTGGACGCCATGCGGACGCCGTAGTGCCCGACGTAGGCG
>NZ_JASKYR010000149.1:0-13926 GCF_041028215.1 Streptomyces flavofungini | reverse complement strand
CCACCAGGCCCGCGAAGTCGGGCGCGAGCAGGACGTCGACCGGGTTGACCGGGGCTCCGAGCCGTTCGCCGATGCGGAACGCCGCCTGGGTGGCGAGGATCGAGTTGCCACCGAGCCCGATGAAGTCGTCGCCACCGCTGATGGCCGCCGGGCCCGGCAGACCGAGAAGCTCGGCCCAGACCTCGGCGACGCATGCGGCGACCGGGGCGGCGGCCACGGCGGGGTCGGTCACCACGGCGGCGATTGCCGGAGCGGGGTCGGTCACCACGGCGGCGATTGCCGGAGCGGGGTCGGTCCCCACGGCGGCGATTGCCGGAGCGGGGTCGGTCGCCACGGCGGGGTCGGTCGCCGGAGCGGGGTCGACGGCCTGGGCGGGGTCAACGGCCTGAGCGGGTTCAGCCGCAGGGGCCGTTTGTGCGGGCAGGTCCGCCGCAGCTTGTGTGTCCGGCTCGGCGCCCCCTGTCGGGTCCGCCGTCGACGCCGCGTCCGCCCGCGTGCCGAGGTCGCCCGCCACTGCCGGGACCACGTCCGTACCCGGGGCCGGAGAGGCCGGAGAGGCCGAAGCCGAGGCGGCCGAAGACAAGGTAGCCGACGGCGAAGTGGGCGCAGGCGAGGTGGACGCAGCCGAAGTGGGCGAAGAGGTGTCGGCGGAATCGGCGAGCAGCTTCCTGATCAGCGAGCGGTCGGCCTTGCCGGTCGAGCCGACCGGCAGTTCGGCCAGCGGCAGCCACTGGGCGGGCAGCATATAGGCGGGCAGCCGCTCGGCGAGGGCCTCGGCGAGCGCCCGCGCCGAGGCGTCCGCGCGCTGTCCGGGCCGCAGGTAGGCCCCCACCAGCCGGGCGGTGTGCCCCTCGCCGTGCTTCTCGACGAACGCGGCCTCGGTGAGTCCCGTGGCGACGGCGGCCTGCTCGATCTCCTCCAACTCCATGCGGAAGCCCCGCAGCTTGACCTGCCGGTCGGCCCGGCCGACGACCTCGTACAGGCCGTCGGGGAGGCGGCGGACCAGATCCCCCGTGCGGTACACGGTCACGCTCGCCCCGTCGGGCTGGGTGTAGCGCACGTAGGACCGGGCCGTGCGCTCGGCGCTGTGCAGGTATCCGCTGGTCAACGAGGGCCCGCTGACGCAGAGTTCGCCCGTCTCACCGGGCTCGACGGGCCGGAGCGACGCGTCGAGGACGTGCAGCCGAGCGCGGCGCACCGCGCTCCCGATCGGAATCCTGGTGCGTCCGGCCAGCGCCGCCCGCGTACAGGTGAAGACGGTGACGAAGACCGTCGTCTCGGTGGGACCATAGATGTTGAGCAGCGCCTTCGGGCCACCCGCGTCGAGGACGCGCCGGGCGGCGAGGAGGTCCATCTGCTCCCCGCCGACCAGGAGTTGCCGCAGCGGATTGAGGGCGGCGGGGGCCTCCCGGGCGACCATGTGGAAGAGCGAGGTGGTCAGCAGGGCGGTGGAGATCCGCTGCGTGGCGAGGAGTCCGGCCCAGTGCGCCAGATCGGTCTCGACCACGGTGGGCAGCACGATCAGCGGCGCGCCGTTCGTCAGGGCGCCCCAGACCTCCCAGGTGAAGGCGTCGAAGGCCGGGTTGGCCAGTTGGCCGACGCGGTCGGTGCCGAGGATGGAGCCCGGTGCGGTGATATCGGTGACCAGGTCGCGCACGGCCGCGTGGGGCACCACGATGCCCTTGGGGGTACCGGTGGAACCGGAGGTGTAGCCGACGCAGAGCGGCTCGTCCCCGGCCACACGCACGTCGGTGAAGCCGGGTTCGTCGTTCCGCGGCACGTCGACCGGGCCGGGAACGGGCAGTGTGAGTACGGCGGTGTCCCCGCCGAACGGGCGGTCGCGCCGGTCGGCACCACTTCCCACCAGGACGGCACGGGCCCGGGAGTCCCGGAGGACGACGGCGACCCGGTCCCCGGGTGCCTGTCCGTCAAGGGGCAGGTAGGCCGCTCCGGCACGGACCACGCCGAGCAGAGCGACGATCAGGTCGGCCCCCCGGTCCAGGTCCAGGGCGACGACGTCGCCGCGCCCGATCCCGCGCCCGGCGAGGAGGGCGGCCACGCGCCCGGACTCCCGCCACAGCTCCCGGCGCGTGAGCGCCCGCCCGGACAACGCCTCGCTTACAGCGAGACCGCTGGGGTCCTCTCGCACCCGTTCGGCGACGAGGTGGTGGACCCCACTCGGTGTTCCTTGGACGAGACCGGTTGCCCGTGCCTCCATCACACTTCCCCCCAAAAAATGAAATGAATGCCCGATTCCGATACACCGGCGGAAGAACGCGACCGCATACGGGAATGCCCCGTTGGCACGCTGAAGCCCGACGCACGGAATGATTCTGCGACAGAAAGGGCCACGCTGCCCCAATGCGGACACTCCCCCAACCGCTAATTCCGCGATGTGGAAGTGTGCTTCCGCACTGCGGTAGGTTAGGATCGGCGACCCGATCATGTCAACCAGTGGAAACAGGAGGCGGAAAGCCATGTCTGATAGCCGCGTCGCATTGATCACCGGCTCGTCATCGGGAATTGGCGCGGCCATCGCCCGGCGCCTGTCGGCCGACGGAATGCGGGTGGTCGTCAATTCCGCGCGCAGCGCGGAGGCCGGAAAGGAACTCGCGGCCTCACTGCCCGAGGCGGTCTACGTCCAGGGCGACGTGTCCGACCCGGACGCCGCCCGGCATATCGTCCAGGCGGCGATCGACGCCTACGGGCGGCTCGACGTCCTCGTCAACAACGCGGGCGCCACGCGCTTCATACCGCTCCAGGACTTGGAGGCCGCCGACGCCACCGTGTGGCGCGACCTCTTCGACGTCAACGTCTTCGGCGCCTGGCAGCTGACCACCGCCGCCGTGCCCCACCTGCGCAAGGCCGAGGCCGCGTCCATCGTCAACATCTCCTCGGTCTCGGCCGCCCGCGCCATGGGCAGCTCCATCCCGTACGCGGTGAGCAAGGCCGCGCTCAACCACATGACCCGCCTGCTCGCGACCCAGCTGGGCCCGAACATCCGGGTCAACGCCATCGCGCCGGGCCTGGTGGACACCCCCTGGTACGACGAGGCCCCCGAGGTCTGGGAGGGCTCGCGCGACTGGATCACCGCCAACACGCCCCTGCGGCGGGTCGGCACCCCCGAGGACGTGGCCGAGGCGGTCCTTTACCTGACCCGGGCCGCGTACACAACCGGCGACGTGCTCACCGTGGATGGAGGGCGGCACGTCGTATGAGGCGCGAATGCCGCACGGCAGCCTGCTCACCGGCATTCCGGTGACCCAGGCATCCGGTATCCGGCATTCCGGTACCCGATATTCCGGCGCCCGGTTTCTCGGTCACTGAAATTTACTGGCCGCTCCATACCCTGATGTGTCACTGCCGGGATTCCTCCCGTTAACGAGCGCGCGCGGGAGTTGTGGCGGTAAAGGGTGCGGAGTATCACTGCGTGTGAGTCCCCGGCGGATGACGCCGGGGCTCACCCGTAGTAGCGCGCGGGCGGTCCAGCAATGCGAAATCACCCCACCCAGCGCATTAAACGCTCATACCTGACGGGCCCGTCCGCTCCCCCGTCGGCGGCCGCCAGGCACTGATCCTCAGCCGAGCCGACCTGCCAGGGGCCGCAGCATGGCGTGGAAGAGCGGAGCGTGTTCGATCCGCGGGCGCAGACCACCGAGCACCTGCCAGCCCCAGCCTTCGTACAGGGCCCGCACCTTGGGGTGGCCCTGGTCGACCAGCAGGGTGGCGCGCTCCTCGGTCCGGGCGGCCAGCAGGGCATCGTGCAGCCGCCGGGCCGTGCCGGTCTTGCGCCAGGAGGGCAGCACCATCAGTTCCGAGAGCGCGCAGGTGCGACGGCCGGTCCCCGCGATGACGTCCGGAGCCACTTCCGTGAGCAGTCCGCCCCACCAGCGGGCGTCTTCGGACTGCGGCGCTCACGGGTGAAACCTCCTGGCGGGTGGACAGGGGGCGGCGGACCGCGGCGAGGCGGTCGCCGATGCGGCAGCCGCCGACCGCGCTGGTGTCGATGGCCGCGACGGTGACGACGGCGGAGTCGAAGTCGCCTCGGGCGGTTTGCAGCTCGGCGAGTCGGACATGGTAATTGGTCGCGTCGCGGGCATGCATGGGGCGAGCATGCGCAGGTCTGTGCGGTGGCCATCTCCACGTCGGCCAGGCGCACCCCTCCCGGGTGTCCTGCGACCGGCTCTCCGCCGCCCCTTCGACGACACCCTAGCTTGGTCTAGACCAAACGGGGTACTCTTCCTCCCGTCGCACATGACGACCCCACCCCCATGCGCGACATCGCTTGTCATGTACACGCTTGTCCGTTTGGTGCGGGCAAGAGTCCACCCCCACAGAGGAGTTGGCATGAAGAGCAAGAAGATGCTGGCCGTCGCCATCGGAGCCGGAATCGCCCCGCTCCTGGCCGTGAGCCTGCCCGCCGGCAGCGCGAGTGCGCACGGCTACATATCCTCGCCGCCCAGTCGGCAGGCCCAGTGTGCCGCCGGAGTCGTCTCGTGCGGCGCCATCAAGTACGAGCCGCAGAGCGTCGAGGGCCCCAAGGGTCTGACCAGTTGCAGCGGCGGCAACGCCGCCTTCGCCGAGCTCGACAATGACAGCAAGGGCTGGAAGGTCACCCCGGTCAGCAGGACGACCAGCTTCAACTGGCGGCTGACCGCCCGTCACGCCACCAGCACCTGGCAGTACTACGCGGGCGGCCGCAAGATCGCCGAGTTCAACGACGGCGGGGCCCGGCCCGGCGAGACCGTCACGCACCAGGTGAACTTCGGCAGCCTCACCGGCAAGCAGAAGGTTCTGGCCGTGTGGAACATCGCCGACACCCCGAACGCCTTCTACGCCTGCGTGGACGTCAACGTGAGCTGACCCGCCACCGCACCACCGTTCCACAGCACCACCGTTCCACGGCACCACAGCACCACCGTTCCACCGCACGACCCGGTTCCGCCGGGGCCCGGAGCGGACGGGCACCGTCCGCKCCGGGCCACCCCCGGCCCCATCGAGATGAGGTCCCATGAACCGCCACCGAGTCACCGCCCGCGCGGCCGCCGTGGCCCTGCTCGCCACCGGTCTCGCCGCCGCCCCCGCCGTCGCGGCTCCCGACGCCTCCGGGGGCAAGGCCCGCGTCGGCGCCGACTGGGCGAAGCAGTCCCTCACCTTCACCGCCGCCCCCGGGCAGGCCAACGACCTCCATGTGATCCCCATGGACCAGGGCGACGGGGTCCGGCGCATCGGCTTCCGCGACACGGTCCCGCTCCAGCCGGGCGAGCACTGCACCTACCTGGAACCGGGCGACGAGACGTACGTCGTCTGCGAACTGCCCACCGACAGCGCCCGCCCGGACCGGATCGACGTCTTCCTCGGCGACGGCGACGACGAGATCGCCACCAGCGACCCCGGGGTCGCCACCGTCAGTGGCGGGCCAGGTGATGACACGCTGCACGCCCACACCGCCCACACGGTCCGGGGCGACGAGGGCGACGACATGGTCATGGGACGCGTCGTCCTGGACGGCGGTGACGGCATGGACCATCTGATGGGCGACGACGCCGACCAGCGGATGTGGGGCGGCCGTGGCGACGACATGATCGAGGGGTACGGCGGCAGGGACCTCGTGTACGCGGGGTCCGGCGACGACCACGTCATGGGCGGCGACGGCGACGACAGCATTCTCGGCGGCCCCGGCAACGACATGCTGCACGGCGAAGGCGGCAACGACCTGATCGTCGGCGGCCCCGGCAAGGACACCGTCCACGGCGGCCCGGGCCGGAACATCGTCCTGCCGTAGACCGGACTCGGGCCGCCTGCCCCACCGCAACGTCACCGACAAGGACTCACCCTCCGTTCTCGCTGGCGAGCAGGAAGGTGTTGAGTCGGTCGGCGAAGCCCGGGGCCGCCGCGACGAAGTGCCCGGCGCCCGGGGACACCGTGCGCTCTCCGTCGAGCGCGAGGGCGAGGGCGTCGCAGATCCGCTCGTGGGCGGGCGCGTGGCCTCCCGAGACGACGAGCACCGGGACACGGGCCCGGCGGATGAGGTCGAGGCGTGGACGCGGACGGCCGGGCAGACGGGCGCCGTGGGCCCGGCGGACGCCCGCGGCCACCTCGGGCGGGAGCGGGCCGTCGTCGACTTGGGCGCCCGCGAGGCGCAGGAACTCCCGCAGCTCGGCGGGGTCGGTGTCCATGCCGTGGGTGAGTACCGCGTCGCCGAGGTGCTCAAGCCGCGCCACGTCGGGATCGTCCGGGACGAGGAAGGCCAGGGGCGGCTCGACCAGGGTGAGCGAGCGCACGCTCTCCGGCGCGTCCGCGACCGCGGCCAGCGCCCCGAGGGTGCCGTAGGAGTGGGCCACGACGTGCGGGCGGCCGACGAGCAGCGGCGCCAGGTCCAGGGCGTCCACCTCGTAGTCCTGACCGGCCCGTGGCGCCGGACTCGGCGGATAGCCGCGCCGGTGGACATGCGCCAGCGTCCAGCGGTCAGCCAGTGCGGACAAGGCGCCCCAGGTCGTCCGGGGGGAGGCGCCCCCGTGCACGAGCAGGACCTCCGGCCCCGATCCTGTTCGCACCACCACGACATCGTCCATGGGGCGAGAGCCTAGCGGCGTACACCGCGTCCGGGGCCGCGGCCCGGGGGGGCTACCAGCCCATGTTCTTGGCGACCTCGGCCTGTGCCGCGGCGATCTCCTCGTCGGTGGACTCGATGACGTCCACATCCTCCAGGCGTGCGAGCAGGTCCGCGAGGGCCTGCTTCTGAGCCGGGTGCGTGATCGGTACGGCGTTCAGGTCGGTGCTCATCAGCCAGTCGAACAGCACGATGGCGTCGGCACGCCACAGGCTGAGATCGACGGTGGGCGTTGCACCCCGGGGGAATCCAGTTTCCATCCAGGTATCTTGCCAGGTCGGTGCCGAGTGGAGCGTCCTGGCGCGGGTCACCGGTAGGAGGGGGTGGCCGCTCCGCGCCGAAGTTCACGGCGACCGATGAGGAACCAGAGCAAGCTGCCGATGAAGGGTGCGGCGAACGCGAAGACGACCCACACCAGCTTCATCCCCCTGCTGAGCGGGGAGGCGACGATGCTGATCAGAGCGCCGATGAACAGCGCCACATAGGCCAGGATGAGGACTACGATCACCGCGGCCAAACCGTAGCCCAGCACTTGGTGACCGGTGGCGGCAAGAGTGGTCCGGGATTCATGAAGCGCGTGCATGCGTTCCATTCTGGCCAGCAGATACCGGCCGCCGCGTCGGCTGAAGGGCTCGTCGAGGTCATACTCAGGTCGCACTCACACCATCGGCACCAACAACTCAGGGAGGAGGGGACGCGGCAGTCGGCGCACCCGCCACCTGCCGCGTCCCCCACGTCCACGGCCCGAGCGGTCAGCTCACCGAGGCCAGGGTCGCCGAGGCGTCGGCCAGGCCCGCGCCGCAGCCGCCGGTGCAGAGGCCCGGCAGGGGTCGGGCACGCAGCTTGATGGCCGCCTCGACCCGCGCCGGTGTGATGCCGGGGTTCGCTTCGTACATCAGCGCCGCCAGGCCCGTGATGTGCGGGGCGGCCATGCTGGTGCCCTGGTAGAAGTCGTACTTCTCAAGGCCGAGGGTCCGGGTACCGGAGTTGAGGGTGGACAGGATGCCGTTGGCGACGTTCGGCTTGGTCTCGCCGCCAGGGGCGGTGATGTCGACGGTCCAGCCGTAGTTGGAGTAGGCGGCCCGGTTGCCCTCGCGGTCGCTCGCCGCGACGTTGATGACGTTGGCGCAGCTCGCCGGGGACTGGTTGGCCGCGTCGGTGTTCGCGTTCCCCGCCGAGACCACGACCGTGGTGCCACGTGCGACCGCGGCGTTGATGGCGAGCTGGCTCCCCAGGTCGCAGGTGTGGCCGCCACCCAGGCTCATGTTGATGACGTCGGCGGGGTGCTGGTTGCGCGGCGCGCCCCACACGGTTCCGCCCGAGGACCAGGTGATGGCGTCGATGATGTCGGAGGTCGCGCCGCCGCACCTGCCAAGGACCCGGACGGGCTGGATACGGGCCCGGTGCGCGATGCCGGTGATGCCCTTGCCGTTGTTGGCGGTGGCCGCGATGGTGCCGCTGACGTGCGTGCCGTGCCAGGTGTTGTTGGTGTCGCGCTCGGGGAGGGGCGTCCCCGCGGCATTCGTACCGCACTCACCGCGTTGCACCCAGTCGCCCTGGTCTGCGGGGTTGCTGTCCCGTCCGTCCCCGTCCCGGGCCCGCGACGGGTCGGAGATGAAGTCATAGCCGGGGACGATGTTGGCCGCCAGGTCGGAGTGGGGGACGTACCCGGTGTCGATGACCGACACGTTGACGCCCTTGCCCGTGGCACCCCGCTGCCAGGCCCCCGGCACCCGCATGCCCGCGTGGTTCTCGAAGAGGTCCCACTGTTGAGTGTAGGAAGGGTCGTTCGGGGTGGTGGCCGTGGGGTACACCCGCTCGTCGGGGACGACGTAGGCCACATCGGGGTCGGACGCGTAGGCCGCCATGACGTCCTTGACGTCCTCGGCCGCCATCTTGGAGTCGAAGCCCACCAGGGCGGCACCGGTGCCCAGGCGCCGGTCGAACCCGAGGCGCTCGCCGGCCTTCGCCCCCTTGGCCCGTGCGTCCGCGCGGGCTTCGGTGTCGGATCTCGCCCCATCGGTGCGCTTCTTGTAGCCGACGATGATGCCTTCGGGGACGGCGTTCCTGTCGACGGCAGAGCCGAAGGCCGCTGCGGGGGCGGAATCCTCCCTCTCCGCAGGCGGAGTTGCGGGGTTCGGAGCCGCGACACTCGCGGTGACCCCCGCGCCCAGGATGGCTGCGGCTGCCGCTGTGGCGAGCAGGGGTATGCGTATGCGCTTGGGACCGTTCAAAGGGGAGGCTTCCTTTCACGGGCCGGTTTCGGGCATGCGGAACCGGCGGACCAGGGTGGGGTGACACCGGCTGTCCGACGCACCGCCTGCCGCTGGGGGCGCGGCGAACGGGTGGTCAACTTGTCGATGCGCCACGGAACTTACTGGTGCGGCACCGGACGCGCCTACCCCGCTGCGGGGATCTGCGTATACGTAGGTGGGGCGTATGCGGCAAGCGCCGCTGCACCCGGGTCTGGCTCACCGTCGAGCGCGGCACCGGGGTCCCGGTGGCCACGACGTCGTCTAGAAGGGAGCGAGCGCCGCGCCTGCCTTGTCCAGAAGGGTGAGGGTGCGCTGGAGCAGTTGCCCGTCCTCGCCGAAGCCGAAGATGTCCACGGCCTTCGCGCCGCGCCGCGCCAGGCACAGGGGGCGGCCCGGGGTGAAGCCCGCGTGCTTGGCGGCGATCGTCGACCAGGCTGTTCCGTCGTACACCGACCACGCCAGATGGCCGGTGGCGAGAACGCCCACCAGAAGGACGCGGTTGACGGCGGCCAGCATCTGGAGGTTCATCCACCACGCGGCGACCGGGTCCCCGCGCTCGGGGCGGTGCAGCGGGGGCAGTTCACCGGCCGGGCCCCGCGCGCCCTCCCAGTCCGTCGCGGCGCGCTTCAAGGTGGCGTACCTGAGCCGCGTACGGGTGCGGTCCTGGACGATCAGGTGCAGTGTCCGGTCGGCGGTGCGGACCGCCGCTACACCGCTCGCCGCGGCGACGCCGTCGAGCCCTGGGACGAGGGCGGTGGCCGGGGTCGCCGGTCGGCCGCGGGCGAAGATCCAGCGGGTGTGCACGACCTGCCAGGCGCGCGGGTCGTTCCAGGGCGGGAGGGAGTAGTCGTGGCCGATGTGGAACACGTCGAGCCTACCGGCGTCGTGGACGGCGTCGTTCGGTGTGGGCAGCGACGCGAGGTTGCTGCCGCCCGCCACCAGCAGGGCGTCCCTGCCGCCCGCTCTGGTGGGCGGCGGCACACTCTGCACGTTGTTCGTCCAGTCCACGGCCGGGCCCGCCTGCGAGAACTGTCGTACGAGCCGGTGCTCGCGGTCGACGTACACCAGGTCCAGGGCGAGCGGTGTACGGGACGTGGCCGCCAGAGGGCTGCCCTTGCGGGCCGGATTCCGGGCGGGGTTCACGGGCTGCGGATGCGGCGGGAAGGGCTGGCGGGGTGTGATCCACCGGATGTGGATCCGGCCGTCGGCGCCCAGCAGGAAGACGTGCTGGGACCGGGCGTCGGTGCTGTCGGCGGCGATGCTCGTGGCGTCGAATCCGTCGGCGCCCGGCGGTGGCGCCGGGACGGTGTCCCGGGGCAGGACCGGGGTCGCGCCCAGCGGGCCTGTCCTGCCCGCCTTGTCCCGTACCGCCGTCAGCAGGTGTTCGGTGGTCGCGGCGAAGAGCCGTACGCGGTCCGGCGCTGTGCGGTGCTGCGCCACCGCGAGGGCGATCGCGGCCTTGGGGTGCATGGGGTCGAAGACCTTGGCCTCGTCCCAGTCGACGTCCCGGTGGCTGCGCGGGAGACGGTGGTCCTGAGGCCGCCCGTTGGCGTCCGGCCAGGTCAGGGCGGGGTCCCGCAACTGCGCGTACTGGACGGCGATCACGTTGTCCGCGTACTGCCAGCGCTCGTTGGCGCCGACGCCCCAGCTCGGCAGCGGGTAGGGGGCGAGCTCGAAGGTGTTGTTGTTCCATGTGGACCGGTCGGATCCCGGGACCGACACGGCGTAGAACACCGGCCGGAACGACAGGACGCGCGGATCGAGGAGGGTACGTGGGTCCAGCTCGGCGCGGTAGCAGTAGAACCCGGTCCTGTACCCCGCGAGGGAGACCGCGAGCAGCCACGACAGGATGTACTCGGCCGTGCCGGTGGACGCCTTGGCCCAGGCCCCGGGGCCCCCGCTCAGGTGCCCCTCGATGTCCAGATAGAGCGTGGCCCCGGCCTCCAGACCGGCCCGCCGGGCGAGCCCGACGGCGGCGAGACCGTCCTCCCCGCCGTCGGCGGTCCCGAACGCCCCTCCCGGCACGGCCGGTTTTCCCTTCTTCGGGTCGGCCGGGGCTCCGTCGATCTGCGTCGAATTGAAGGGCACCCAGATGGGCAGGACGGTCCAGCCCGGGTCACGAAGGTCCCACAGCCGGGTGGACCAGCTCGTGCTGTCGTCCCCGCGGTCGTGGGCCAGGTAGAACCCGATGAAGCGCAGGTTGGAGCGGCGCCACAGCCACGAAAGGCGCGCGTCCCAGAGCATGATGTCCAGGCCGGGGTACGTGGTCGGCATCGCGGCCCGCTCAGTTGATGGTGGACAGGTTGCTCGTCACGGCGATGTCGGTGCCGGAGGTCGGGGTGTACTCGTTCCACTCCGCCATGAGTTCGCCCTTCTCGGCGGGCTGGAGCACCGGGAACGGCGTGCTGGCTCCGTTGTGCGCCTTCGCGAGGCGGGCGACCTCGATCTGGGTCGCGGACAGGACCCGGGTGACCGTCGTGAGCTCCTGGCTGTTGGTCAGCTCGCGCGCTGAGTCGATGACGACCTGCGCCCCCGCGACGAAGCCCTCGCTGGACTCGACCCGGATCGCGACCGGCGTCCGGCTCGGCCCGACGACGGAGCTCGACTTGCTGATCACCGCGTCCTGGATCCGCACGGCGGTGCGGCTCGGGTTGGCGGGCGGGATGCCCGGGTAGTTGCGGTCGTCGTACGCGGCGATCTCCTGGGCGATCGTCCAGTACAGCGCGGGTGGTGACGGCTCGGCCGGGTCGTCGACGACGCCGCGCTCTACGAAGTTCACCCAGCGTGTCTCCCACCCTTTGCGCACGGTCAGGACGACCCGGGCGCTGCCCGCCCGCAGGAACGCCTGCCGGTTGGCGTCCGGATGCTTGATGTCGCGGATGAACGCCCAGCTCTGGGGGATGTCCCAGAAGTACGAGTAGAGGAAGCTGACGACGTTCTCCCATTCGATGGCCTGGTTGACGAAGCGCACGAGATTCTCGTACCGCCGCACCGTCGACCACGCCGTGGAGTCGGGTGTGAGGGCGTCGGAGTCGAAGCTCGTGCCGTGCGTGATGTCCACCTTCGCTTCTTCGAAGGTGTCCACGACGTCCTTCGGCATGGTCGGGAAGCGGTCGCCGAGCAGATAGCGCAGGACCGCCCGCATGACCTCGTCGTTCTCCTCGCGGCGCAGCGTGAGCGTGTCCACGCTGCCCAGGCGCTCCTCAAGGGCCGCGATCCGTCCCGCGATGTCCTGCTGCTGGTCGTAGTACCGGGTCTGGGCGGCGGTGAACAGACCGTTCCACACCTCGTCCCGCCACTGGTCGTAGGCGGCCTTCGTGGGGCGTACCTCGGCGGTCAGGACCAGCGTCTGGGTGGATACGCGGTCCCACACCAGCACGGCCACCGGTGAGCCCGTCGCGCCCGCGAGGAAGTCGCCGCCGGTGTCCTTGTGCAGGACGGTGCCGGGGTCGAAGACCTTCTCGCCGAAGGAGTCGAACGGGAGGTCCGTGCCGACGATGGTGAACTGACCGAGCGCTCCCATCAGAGCGACGGCGCTGTTGCTCCCCGGGCCGTCGCTCTCCGCGCTGCCGTGTCCCGCCCTGTCGTCTCCCGCCCTGTCGTCTCCCGCGAAGTCGGTGCTGGAGAAGCTCGTCATCCGGCCGGCGATGGTCACGCGGACGATCTCGTACCCGTCCGGGATCTTCAGCGTGACCCGGGTGGACGCGCGGCCGTTGGGCAGCGCTCCGGAGTCCACGGCGTAGGGCTGCGGCGGCAGCGGCGCCGGGGGCCGGGGCAGGCCCTGGGCGCCGTACCGGTCCGCCAGGACCAGGTAGTGCGGCTGCTTGTCGGTCGGCGGATCGGTCTTCGGCGGCTCGGGATCGTCCTTGCGGACCGCGTCGGTGACGTCGTTGTGCGGTACGTCGAACGCGAAGGGCTTCAGCTGGGCCCGCAGCCTCTCCAGCTCCACGTAGGCCCGGCGCAGCGCGGCGCCCGGCTCCGGGACCACGATGTCGTACGTCTCGCGCAGCCCGTACCGGTAGAGCCTGACCCGCCACTTGCGCATCAGACTGAAGTAGTCGATGCGCATCGGGTCGACGTCGCTTGGGTTGCGCAGCTTCCTCGTGGAGGTCTGGGACGAGCCGGTGACGGTGGTCGTGCTGATGGTGACCTTGTGTTCCTGCTTCGCCCGCGCGGAGGCCTTCTGGGTGAGCGTGGTGGCGTGTTTGCGGCTGTCCGTCGCGGACTGGGAGGAGGAGTCCTGCGCGGTGTAGCCGGAGGTGGCCGAGCCCGAGATGACGGGGATGCCGCCGGAGACGGTCCCGGTGACGTTGAACTGGTTGGAGTGCTGCTGTTCCGACGAAGTCGACTGCGCGAGCTCGGTGTTGTCGGTCACGCCGGTCTCACTGAAGGTCTCCAGCTCGTCCGTGACGATGGAGGTGAACTCCTTCTTCTGTACCGACCACTCCTTCTGGACGACCGCGGTCTCCTCCAGCGGGGCCAGCGGGATGGTGGCGACGAGCTCGCCGCGCTCGATACCGGCCGGGACCATCTCCAGACGCTCCAGGTTCATCAGTCCGACCCGCGACGAACCGGCGTTGGCGGCCAGGCCCTTCACCGCCACGAGAGCGGAGTGCAGTGCCTGGCGCTCGGGCCCCGTGACCGACCCGTCCGCGCCCGCCGACTCGGCTTCCTCCAGCAGGGACCGGCGTACGGCGACGAGTTCCTCGCCGAGGGCGCGGAGGGCTCCGACCGGAACCGCTGCCAGATCCTCGGCATGCGGAGCCTCGTCGGCCGCTTGAAGCAGGTCGATGAGGTGGCCCGGGCCGGGTGGAGTCGCACCGGCCGCACCAGCCGCACCGGCCACAGCGGCCAACCGGCTCCGGACGGACTCCAACTCATTTGCTCGGGCGTTCAGTTGTCGGGCGTACGCGGCCTTCACCAGGGCTTGGCCCACTTCGGCCTGTTCGATGTCCAGAGGCACCAGAGTGGCCTTGAGGATCTCGCGGCCCGCCTGGCTGAGCGGCGGAGCCGGATTCGGGGTGCCGGGCGACCCGGTGCGGGTTCCCGCCCCCGGCC